>NZ_JBJIAK010000021.1:0-99859 GCF_045310915.1 Mycobacterium sp. SMC-17
ACACACCCAGCCAACCAGACACCCCAATCACAGGCCGACAGCAGCTGACCGTTCTACACCCTCAATCATGAAGAGCCGTCAATGGGTGGCCAGATCGCGGGTCACGGCGGCGAGCTGTTGCCACCGAAATTCAAATTCCACAGCTTGCGCCACACGTACGCGAGTTTGTGCGCCGCTGCGGGCCGGTCGGTCGAGGAAATCAGCGAGTGGTTAGGCCATGCAAAGCCATCGACCACGCGGGATATCTACGTGCACCTATTCCGTACCGATGACGCCAGCGACGCTATGGCCGCGCTCGACGCGCTCGATGCACCTACCGGCTCGAATGTGCTGCCGATGCGTCGCCGGGGTTAATCGCTATCGATGTTGGCCGAATGGCTTGGTGTTGCGTTGGATGACGTGACCCGTCGGTGTTGGCGGCCAAAATGGATCGCACCAACTACGAATATGGCGGCCGTAATTCCGACAACTACAATCCATGTCAGGCGGGTTTCGTGGCGTTCCTTACATTGACCGTGAACGGCGCTGCCGAACGCCAGGTCTGACATCATATTGTCGACAAGATTGGACGCGAAACGATCGAGGTCTGCCGAAGAGCGTACGGATTTTCGTGCGAAGTCGTTCGCGGCTTTGATGTTCGAGTCGTATGTCCAAGTGTCCGACGATGCGAATACGGTACCGCAGTCGCCATTGGTTACCTTCATTGGCATTGCTGCGAGCGAAATCAATATCACGAGGAATGTCGCAGCGATCGCGGTGAAAATGATTGCTATACCCTTATGCCCTGGAAGTGGTATCGCAAGGTAGTTCCGCGGCTGGTCTGTCATTGTTGCACTGCCTGGTACCAAGAAACTGTGTACCCGGCGTCCTTACATGCGCGGATAGCCGACGCGAACGTAATCATGAGGTCAGTATATTCGCTCGGATTGATCTGTAAGGATTCGCCTTTTGCGAGATTGTGTATGACGCTTTGAGCACCTTGTACAAGATTTCGAGTGGCTTGCCTTACCTCCAAACTGGCTTCATTGATGGCCTCGCTTCCGTCTGTGAAGCCAGCCGTAGCGCCGATGGTGGTCAGCGCATAAAGTTGCTCAGTTAATTCCTTAGCGTTCACGGTCTGCGAAGTATTAGTACCAAGGGTATTTTTGAAGCCGCGAAACGACTTTACAAAGGGCATTCCGCGCGTCTCTAATCCGTCGGGCGCGCCGCAAACCTTGAGATCGGCAGCTGTGGCAACTCCATCGCCCGACGGCGCGATGGATGCGGTCGAGGTCTGCACGGTTGTCGTCGATGCGACGGTCTGCGTAACGGTGGTGGCGTTGTTCCCCGAGTTGCCGCCACACGCCGCCACGGTGGCGATGGCGATTCCTAGAACGGGTGCACCGAATAACCGCACTCGCCGCATTTCGCTACTGAACCCCACCGTATGCGCCCCTGTCCGTTAGCTGTGTGAAACCTGCGCGAATTCTGACACACGCTGGACTGATGCTGGGCCAATTGGGTAGCGATTCCGTCATTCAGCCGACACGCGCGGAGGTGCGGAACTGACCAGCCCATTGTCCACGTACCGGCCCGGCGCTGGCTCTGACCTGCGTGGACACCGGTGTTTGCTAGCTGGCACACGAGCGAGCGCGTAGCCATTCGAACAGGATTGCTAACCGAACGAAATCCGAACAAAAGGGGGCCGGAATCGCTCACGGCCAGACCGGAAAACGCGCTGACCAGTAACAAGGGTGGAGCCGATGACGGGAATCGAACCCGCGTATTCAGCTTGGGAAGCTGATGTTCTGCCATTGAACTACATCGGCATGGCGCCGCTGCAGGATATCAACTCGGCCCGATAGGCTCCCCACGTGCTCCTCTCCGATCGCGATCTTCGTGCTGAAATCGCTGCTGGACGTCTCGGCATCGACCCGTTCGATGACTCGATGGTGCAGCCGTCCAGCGTCGACGTCCGGCTGGACAGCCTGTTCCGGGTCTTCAACAACACCCGCTACACGCACATCGACCCGGCGCAGCAGCAGGACGAGCTGACCACCCTGGTCGAGCCCGCCGAAGGCGAGCCGTTCGTCCTGCACCCGGGCGAGTTCGTACTCGGCTCGACACTCGAAACCTGCACGCTGCCACACGATCTGGCGGGCCGTCTCGAGGGAAAGAGCTCGCTGGGCCGGCTCGGCCTGCTTACGCACTCCACCGCCGGCTTCATCGACCCCGGCTTCTCCGGGCACATCACGCTCGAGCTGTCGAACGTCGCCAACCTGCCGATCACCCTGTGGCCCGGCATGAAGATCGGCCAGCTGTGCCTGCTCCGCCTGACCAGCCCGGCCGAGCACCCCTACGGCAGCGACAAGGTCGGGTCGAAGTACCAAGGCCAGCGCGGGCCGACGCCCTCGCGGTCGTACCTGAACTTCGCCAAGCCCTAGCCCCGTTGACTGCGAACTGACGCAGAACTTTTGCGAGTAGCGGGCTGCGTAGATTCGCAGTCAACGCCACCTGGGTGCTGAGTCCGCGACAGCGGTGCGGGTTACTCGGTGTTTCCCGCCGCAGGCGCAGGCTCAACGCCCGCGGGCGGCTCACTGACGTTGACCCTGTATCCAGGGCACTGCCTACTCGTACTTCTGCGCCCTCACGTCGCAGTCAACGCCTAGACCAAACTCAGCCACCCGGCATCGGGTTCACCGGCGCGACCGGGCTGGTGGGAATCGTCGTGCTCGTGGTCGGCACCGTCGTGGACGTCGTAGTCGTGGTCGACGGAGTAGTAGACGTCGGGGAAGTGGACGTCGAAGTCGCGCTCGAAGACGTCACCGGCGGCGGCGCCACCGGCACGCCCGTCGTCTCGGTGACCGTCGCGGTCGACGTCGAAGTAGACGGCGACGAAGACGAAGTAGAACCAGCGGGGGCGAGCACCGCACACGCCACGCGCCCACCGGCGTCACCGGTCGCGAGTGTCTCGGCGTCCGGGCCCGGCGTCCCGTTGTGGGTGTAGCGCGGCGGGATGTTGGCGAAGTTGTCCGGTCCCTGGTGGATGATCAGCGCACTGCCTTCGGGCCCCTTCAGGCCGGCTTCGGTGAAGGCGTCGGTCGTCGCGACGACCTTGCCCGTGCCGTCGCCGCGGATGTTCAGCGGCGTCAGGTCGCCGCTCGCCGGATGCCCGGTATGCCCGGCGACCTGCAGATGGCCGCCGGCCGAGGTGAAGTCGCCCTCGCACTTGCCGACGGAATGGATGTGCATGCCGTGACTACCCGGGGCGAGGATGCCGCCGCCGGTGGTCTCCACGGTCACGGTGGCGTAGCCGTCGGTGAAGTCGATCGAGGCATTGGCGACGGGTCTGCCGTCGGATGTCTTCAGCACGACGTTCAGCGCCGACGGATTGGCCTGGGTCCAGGTCGTGGGCGGCGCCGAGGTCGATGATTTCGACGTGTTCTGGTTGGAGGAGTTGCAGGCGGCCAGCACAAAGACCGGTGCGGTGAGCAGGGCGGCAGCTGCAGTTGTGCGCTTCAACATGAACACCCTGATACCCGGAACCACCAGCGTCTAACCGCCACTTGTTTCACGGGGAACCACGCCCCAAATACCCATGTGAGGCTGGTGTAACACGTCGGAAACGCAGTCGCCGCGCGCCGGAAACGCCGCCGATACATCCTCGTCAAGATTGTCGAAGGAGTCTCACGTGCAAGGCATCGATCCCGCCGCCACCGCTTGGCTGCTCGCCAGCACCGCTCTCGTCCTGCTGATGACGCCGGGCCTGGCCATCTTCTACGGCGGCATGGTCCGCACGACCGGCGTGCTCAACATGATCATGATGAGCTTCATCTCGATTCCGCTGGTCACGGTGGCGTGGCTGGTGCTCGGGTACACGCTGGCCTTCTCGGACGGCGACGGTTTCCTCGGCAACCTCGAACACTTCGGCATGCTCGGCATCAGCCCCAGCACCACGCACGGCGCCGTCCCGGAGCTGCTGTTCGCCACCTTCCAGCTGACGTTCGCCATCATCACCGCCGCCCTGATCAGCGGCGCCATCGCCGACCGCGCCAAGTTCTCGGCGTGGATGGTGTTCGTGCCGATCTGGGCGATCGTCGTCTACAGCGTGATCGCGCACTGGGTCTGGGGTCCGGACGGCTGGCTCGCCAAGATGGGCGCGCTGGACTACGCGGGCGGCCTGGTCGTCGAGATCGCGTCGGGCGCCTCGGCGCTGGCGCTCGCCATCGTGCTGGGCCCGCGCATCGGCTTCAAGCAGGACGCCATGCGCCCGCACAACCTGCCGTTCGTTCTGCTCGGTGTCGGTCTGCTGTGGTTCGGCTGGTTCGGCTTCAACGCGGGCTCGGCGCTGGCCGCCAACGGCACCGCCGCTGCGATCTTCCTCAACACCCTGGTCGCAGGCTGTCTCGGCATGCTGGGCTGGCTCACCGTCGAGCAGGTACGCGACGGTAAGCCGACGACATTCGGCGCGGCGTCCGGCGTCGTCGCCGGCCTGGTCGCGATCACCCCGTCGTGCGGCACGGTCAACACGCTGGGCGCGCTCATCGTCGGCCTGCTGGCCGGTGTGGTCTGCTCGTTCGCGGTCGGCCTCAAGTTCAAGCTCAACTACGACGACTCGCTCGACGTCGTCGGCGTGCACTTCGTCGGCGGTGTCGTCGGCGTCGTGCTGATCGGCCTGCTGGCGACGGATGTCATGACCGGCGGCGTCCGCGGCCTCTTCTACGGCGGCGGATTCGCCCAGCTCGGCAAGCAGTTGCTCGCGATGGCCGTCGTCGCCGCGTACGCCTTCACGGCGACGTTCGTCCTCGGCAAGATCATCGACAGGGTCATGGGTTTCCGGCTCAGCGCCGAGGACGAGACCGCCGGCGTCGACTTCACCCAGCACGCCGAAACGGCCTACGCGGAGGGCGTGCACGGCCACCTGGGCACCCGCCGCCCGACGGGTTCCAGCTCGCTGACCGATCTGTTGAAGCAGCCTCGCCCGGACGCCGAGGACGCCTGAAACTGCTTAGGTCATCTACGCCGAACGCGGGTAGGGTTGAACCACCGGCATTGGCGGGACCATGTGAGCCAGCGCCGCGGCAAGAACTGCATCGTGGCTCCATGAGCTGGGGGAATCGGTAACGACTCCGCCGTTCGCTGCGATGAAGTATCTGGTTGTGGCCTGCGCGGCAGGGAATTCTCGGTGTCGGCCTAGATAGCGTAGCGAACACTATTGGAGGGTCAGTGGACATCGTTCTGGGTGTGTCTATGACGCCAACCACGGTGCGTATGGCGCTGGTTGAGGGTGAAAAGGCCGACGGCGAGATCGTCGACCACGATATTTTCGAAACGCAGACGGCCGACGGTTCAGCAACGCCGGTTGAGCAGGTTGTCAGCGCGATCCTGGGTACCCGGGAGAGCGCCGAGGAAGGCGGCCACCACCTGAAATCGGTGGGCGTCGCATGGAGTGACCACGACGCCGCCGCGCAGTTGCGCGACGCGTTGGACGCCGCAGGCGTCAAGGACGTCATGATGGTCTCCGAGCTGCACGCCGCGGGGTCGCTGGCACAGGCTGCAGGCCGGGCCGTCGGCTACTCGAGCACCGGTCTGCTGTTCGTCGACCGCGACACCGCCACCATGTCCGTCGTCGATGCCGATGGTGCCATCTCGAAGGTGCTGAGCCGCAGCCTGCACAGCACCGACGCCATGGCCGTCCTCGGCGACATGGCAGCCGCCGTCGCCACTGCCGATACCTCGCCGCAGGGCATGTTCGTCGTCGGATCCGGCGTCGACGTCACCGCGGTGCAGGCGCACCTGGCCGAGCTGCTCGACATCCCGGTGAACGCCCCGGGCGACGCCGACCTGGCGCTGGCTCGTGGTGCCGCCCTCGCCTCGGCCAGCGCGCCGATGTTCGACGCTGCCACCGCCGGCCTGGCCTACTCGGCCGCACCGGGTGGTGTCGCTGCCGCGGCTCCGCTGGCGGCGCCGCTGCTGACGGCCGACGAGTTCGGTTTCGACGAGCTGGGCGACGCCCCCGTGGTCGCCGACCAGGGCCGCAAGCCCTTCCTGCTGGTCGGTAGCGCGCTCACCTCGATCTTCGTCGTCGGCGTTGTGGCCCTTGCCATTTCGCTTGCGGTGAGCATCCGGCCGACGGTCGATCAACGGCCCGCGCCGGCACAGGCCGCCATCGTGCCCAGCGCTCCGGTCGTCGCTCCCGCGCCGCCGCCGGCCGCCGTCCCGCCGCCCGCCCCGGCACCGGCAGCTGCCCCGGAACCGGCGCCCGAAGCGGTCGCCCCGGCACCGCGCCGCGTCGAAGCGCCGCAGGTCGTCAAGGAATCCGCACCGCAGGTGCACGTTCCCGCGCCCGCCCCGGAGGCCCCCGCGCCGGCTCCGGCACCCGTCCCGGTATCGATGCCCGACGTGCCGGCCGCACCGGTCGAGCCCCCGCCCGCGGCGGTACCGGCCCCGGCGCCGGTGGTGCTGCCGCCGCCGGTCATCGCGATCCCCGGCCCGCAGCCGCCCGCCTGGAATCCCTGGGTGCCGCGTCCGCAGCAGCCGCAGTGGAACCCGGGCAACAACTACCCGGACTACCCGAGTCGCGGCGGCCGCGGTCACGACGACGATGGCTATCCGGGCAACTACCCCGGCAACGGCCACCCCGGCAACCAGTACCCCGGCAACGGATACCCGGGCAACCAGTATCCGCAGTACCCCGGTGACAACGGTGGAAAGCAGAAGCCGCCCAAGCAGACCTGCTTCCTGATCTTCTGCGCCCCGAAGTAGTCATCTGCCGTTGGCCTGACGCTCAGTGTCGCGTAGCGATGCGCTCATCGCGGCTGCCTATCAAGGCAGTATGAGATGCACCGTGTTCGGTACCGGCTACCTCGGGGCGACGCATGCCGCCGGCATGGCGGAGCTCGGCCATGAGGTCCTCGGCGTCGACATCGACCCCGGCAAGATCGCGAAGCTGGCGGCCGGTGACATCCCGTTCTACGAGCCCGGGCTGCGGAAGATGCTGCGCGACAACATCGAAGCCGGGCGGCTGCACTTCACCACCGACTATGACGAGGCCGCCGAGTTCGGCGACGTGCACTTCCTCGGTGTGGGTACCCCGCAGAAGAAGGGCGAGTACGCCGCCGACCTGCGGCACGTGCGGTCCGTCATCGACACCCTGGTCCCGCGCCTGCGCCGGTCTGCGGTGATCGTCGGCAAGTCGACCGTTCCGGTGGGCACTGCCGCCGAACTCGGGGCCCGGGCCCGCGCGCTGGCGCCGGCGGGCGTCGACGTCGAGGTGGCGTGGAATCCCGAGTTCCTGCGCGAGGGATTCGCCGTCAAGGACACCCTGCACCCGGACCGCATCGTCCTTGGCGTGCAACCGGATTCGCGGCGCGCCGAAGCGGCGATCCGGGAGCTGTACGCGCGGATCCTGGAGCGCGGTGTGCCGTTCCTGCTCACCGACCTGCAGACCGCGGAACTGGTCAAGGTCTCCGCGAACGCCTTCCTGGCCACCAAGATTTCCTTCATCAACGCCATCGCCGAGGTGTGCGAAGCGACCAACGCCGACGTCACCGTGCTGGCCGACGCCCTGGGCTACGACCCGCGCATCGGCCGGCGATTCCTCAACGCGGGCTTGGGCTTTGGCGGTGGCTGCCTGCCCAAGGACATCCGCGCCTTCATGGCCCGGGCCGGTGAACTCGGCGCCGACCCCGCGCTGACCTTCCTGCGCGAAGTGGACAGCATCAACATGCGCCGGCGCACCCGCATGGTGGAGCTGACCACCAAGGCGTGCGGTGGCACGCTGCTGGGCGCCAACATCGCGGTGCTGGGTGCGGCCTTCAAGCCCGAGTCCGACGACGTGCGTGACTCGCCCGCCCTGAACGTGGCCGGCATGCTGCAGCTCAACGGCGCCGCCGTCAACGTCTACGACCCCAAGGCGATGGACAACTCCCGCCGGGTCTTCCCGACGCTGAACTACTCCACGTCCGTCATCGAGGCCTGTGATCGCGCCGACGCCGTGCTGGTCCTGACCGAATGGCAGGAGTTCCTGGACCTGGACCCCGAACAGCTCGCGACCACCGTCCGCGTGAAAGTGATTGTCGACGGCCGCAATTGCCTCGACGTCGCGAAGTGGCAGGCCGCGGGCTGGCGGGTGCACGCGCTGGGCCGCAATCTGACCCCCTGATTTCCGACTGCAGTATGTAGCCCGACGCTGCCGGGCGTGCCTAAGCTCGGCGTCATGACGCTGAGGCAACGTCTCAACTGGTTCGCGCTGCACGCCGTCATCCGCAAGCTCGCCGCATACGGCGCGCGGCATGGCGACCTCCAAGGCCGGCTCATCGCCGACCCGTCGGTGCGCGCCGACCCCGGCGCGTTCGCCGACGAACTGCGCAGCCGAGGCCGGATGTACCGCGGCCGGGCAGCCTGGATCACCGCGGATCACGCTCTCGTGCACCAGATTCTGCGGTCCGATGATTTCACCGTCACGCAGATCGGCGGGACGCTGCCCGGCGCACTCGGTTGGCTGGAGGGCAAGACCACCGTCAAGGGCCGGTTGCATCCCCTGCTGCCGCCCTCGCTGCTGTCGGTCGACGGCGAGCAGCACACGCGCTACCGCAAGACCGTCTCGGCGGTGTTCACCACGCGGGCCGTCGCGGCATTGCGGGAACGCGTACAGCAGGCCGCGACCGGGCTCATCGACGACCTGACGGCGGGTGCCACCGTCGATGTCGTGCAGAGCTACTGCTCGCAACTGCCCGTCACGGTGATCGCGGACATCCTCGGGGTGCCCGAGCATGACCGGTCGCGCATCCTCGAATTCGGCGAACTGGCCGCACCCAGCCTGGACATCGGGCTGACGTGGCAGCAGTACCTCAGCGTCGAAGACGGGCTGGACGGTTTCAACACCTGGCTGAGCACCCACATCCGCGAGCTGCGGGCCAATCCCGGCGACAACCTGATGAGCCAGTTGATCGAGGCCAGCGACGGGGGCGCCCGGCTCAACGACGAAGAACTGCGCGCCACCGCGGGACTGGTTCTGGCGGCCGGGTTCGAGACCACGGTGAATCTGCTGGGCAACGGCATCCGAATGTTGTTGCAGCATCCCGATCAACTGGCCCTGTTGCTGGCACAGCCCGACCTCTGGCCCACCGCCGTCGAAGAGATTCTGCGGCTCGACTCGCCGGTCCAGCTGTCGGCCCGCATCGCCAAGGTCGACGTCGACCTCGCGGGGTACCACGTGCAGGCGGGCGAGCCCGTCGTCGTCTACCTGGCGGGCGCCAACCGCGACCCGGCCGTCTTCCCCGACCCGCACCGCTTCGACGTCGCCAGGGACAACGCGGGCAAGCACCATTCGTTCTCCGGCGGACGGCACTTCTGCCTCGGTGCGGCGCTGGCCCGATCGGAGGGCGAAGTGGGCCTGCGGACGTTCTTCGAGCGGTTCCCCGACGCGCAGCTGGCGGGTCCCGGCACCCGCCGCGACACCAGGGTGCTGCGCGGCTGGGCGGCATTGCCGATCGCACTCGGGCAGGCGCGCGCAGCGGTACCGTCGTGAAATGGCCTTCCGCGCAGCCCTGATCGAGGAAACCGCCGCTTTCGGCGACATCATCCGCACTGCCGATCTCGACACCCCGGTGCCCGCCTGTCCGGGGTGGACGCTCAAGCAGCTGTTGAAGCACGTCGGTCGCGGTAACCGCTGGTGCGCCCAGATCGTCGCCGAACACCGTAGGGAACCGCTCGATCCTCGCGAGGTGCGCGACGGGAAACCGCCGGAGGACCTCGACGGCGCCATCGACTGGCTCAACGCCGGTGCACAGGCCCTCATCGATGCCGTCGAACACGTCGGCTCGGATGCGAAGGTGTGGACGTTCATCGGGCCGAAGCCCGCCGGCTGGTGGATCCGGCGCCGGCTCCACGAGCAGACCGTGCACCGTGCCGATGCGCTTCTGGCGCTGGGCCTTCCGTTCGTGCTCGATCCCGAGCTGGCCGCCGACGGGGTGACCGAGACGCTGGAACGCGTCGCGATGATGGCCCCGGCCGGCGATCCGCCGCTGGAGCGCGGCCGGTCGCTGCACCTGCACGCCGCGGAATCCGAGCTGGGCCCCACCGGTGAGTGGCTGGTGGTCAACGACGAGGACGGCCTCGGCTGGTCACATCAGCACGCCAAAGGCGATGCGGCAGTGCGAGGTCCGGCGACCGGGCTGCTGCTCGCGGTCAATCGCCGGCAGACGGTCGAGGAGGCCGGCCTGGAGCTGATCGGCGACGCGGCCGTGTGGCAGCGCTGGGTGGATCACTCGGCTTTCTGAGGGGGTAGGTTTCAGTCATGACGACTTCCGAGATCGCCACGGTTCTGGCGTGGATCGACGCCCTCAACGACCGGGACCTGGACACCCTGGACAAGCTGTCGAGCGGTGACATCGAGATCGGTGACGCGAACGGCGCCACCCAGGGGCGGAATGCGTTGCGGGCCTGGGCAACCGATCTCGACGAGAAGTCGACGCCCGGCCGGATGTTCGTGCACGACGGTGTTGTGGTGGTGGAGCAGACGATCACGGGCGGCGGTGCCGATCGCGCGGCCGCGACGGCGTTCCGCGTGGTGCACGACCACGTCACCTCGGCGTTCCGGCACGACGACCTGGCCTCGGCGCTGGCGGCTACGGAGTTGATCGAGTCGGACGCGGTGTAGCCAGCACCGCCGCGATCGCGGTGGTCAGCGGGACCGACAGCGCCAGCGCGATGCCGCCGACTGCCGACCGGGCGATCTCGATCGCCACGCTCTCGCTGGTCAGCACGTCGCCCAACGACCGGTTGGCGACGCTGAACAGCAGCAGCAGCGGCAGTGCGCTGCCGGCGTACGCGAGCACCAGCGTGTAGACGGTGCTGGCGATGTGGTCGCGACCCACCCGCATGGCGCCGGTGAAGATGGCCCGCCGGGACGCGCCGTGTTCGGCCAGTTCGAAGGCTGTCGACGCCTGCGTGACGGTGACGTCGTTGAGCACACCCAGCGAGCCGATGATGAAGCCGGCGAGCAACAGCCCGGTGATCGACACGGACCCCATGTAGGCCGCGATCTCGTTGTTCTGGTCTTCCGACAACCCGGTCAGGTGCGCCAATTCGATTGCACCCCAGGACAACACCGCCGACAACAGCAGCGAGCTCAGAGTGCCGAGCAGGGCGGCGCTGGTGCGCAGGCTGACGCCGTGCGCCAGGTAGATCACGGCGTACAGGATCACCGACGACGCGACGAGCGCGACCGGGATGGCCGAGCCGCCGTCCCGCAGCGCCGGGAGCAGGAAGACCGTCAGCACCACGAACGCGACGGCGATACCGACCAGCGCCCGCAATCCGCGCCAGCGGGCCACCGCGACCACCACCACGGCGAAGACGGCAGCCAGCGCGACGAGCGGCCAGGTGCGCTCGAAGTCGAAGAAGGCGTAGGTGGTGGTGCCGGAGTCGTCGACCTGGCGGGTCACCCGGATGTGGTCGCCGGCGGCGAGGTGCGGCTGGCCGGGGCCGGTGCTGAACTCGAGCAGGGTGTTGGCGCCGGAGTTCGGCCCGGAGTCGATGCCGATCAATGACTGCACGCAACTCCCGGCGCCCGGCGGGGCGGTGACCGGGGCGGAGGTCAGCACCGCGCCGACCGACGGGCTGCCGCAGTTGTTCATGCCCGTCGACACGACGTGCCCGGCCTCGGTGCTCACGGCGCCGCCGTGGGCGTTCTGGAACGGCAGCGGGATGTCGACGGCCTTGCCGTGCGGCCACAGCACGACGGCGCCGATCACGGTCGCCAGCCCGATCACCGCCAGAAGGCCGACGACGATCTTCGCGGCCAGCGGGCTGAGCGGCGCCGGGCCGGAACTGTGCGAGTGGGTATGCGAGTGCGCCACCCGAGTCAGCCTAGGGGGTCGGCCTGAGAGCTTCCCGACGCTCCGCCTCGATCACCAGCTTGGCGGACAGCGTCGTCAGCACGTACTTGACCACGGCCCGGTAACCCAGACCGACGATGCGCCAAGGACTTTCGAAGGTCCCCTGCCAATCGATGCGGGTGCCGTCCGGCTCGGGCGTGAAGGTCACCTGCGCCTGGTAGTTCCGTACCGGGGTTTTCGAGATGATGGTGTACCCGTGCCGCTGACCGGGCTCGTGGATCGTCGTCTGCTCCCGCGCGGGAAAACGGGGCGTGCCGACGGCGCGGACGGCCCCGACGCCGCCGTCATCGGCAGGTCCGCGGGTCTCCCAGGCTGAGTAGTTGATCAGGGGACGCGCCCACTCGGACCAGCGGGAGCCGTCCGCCACCACCTCGAAAAGCGTGCTCGGCATGGCCTGCGCATGGCGGGTGACCCGGACTTCGTAGTGGTGTGTCATGTTGACCAAGTTAACGGAACGGTGTTCTATTAGGCAATGGATTTGCCGGATTCACCGCGGGCGCTGACGTTTGCGCGGGCGCGCAGCCCGGAGCAGCGGGAGGACCGCCTGCGCCGGCTGACCGAGGCCACCCGCGCGCTCCTGGACAGCACCCGGGCCGGCGAGCTGACGCTCGGCGACGTCGCCGCCGCGGCGGGCCTGGCCAAATCGGGGGTGCTGCGTTACGCCGGCTCCCGGGAGGCGCTACTGCTCCTGGTGATGTACCACGAGCACCTGGGCTGGCTCGACGACCTGCGGGCCCAGCTGCGCGATGAACGGCGCAGTCCGGCAAAGGCTTTGGCGCACACCCTCGCGCGGCGCCCTGTCCTGTGCGACCTGATCAGCGCGGCGCCGGTGTTGATGAACCGGCTGACACCCGAAGCGGCCGAGACGGTGCGCACGCAGGCGCGCGACGTCGAGGACCGGCTCCGCGAGACCCTCAGGCCCCGGCTGCCGCTGGATCGTCAGCACCTGGTGCTGCTGACCGCCGCGATCCACGCGTTCGTCGGCGCGGTATGGGGTTGGGCCGCAATCGATTCCGTCAACCAACCCGAACCCGGCACCGAGTTCGAAGACACCCTCGCCGCACTGCTGCGGACCTTCATCGCGGGCCTGAAACACCAGTGATTTGTGCACGATTTTCCGCGGCGGGCGCGGAAAATCGTGCACAAATCCCCGGGGAGATTACTGGCGGTAGCTCGCCAGGAAGTTGCCGAGGCGCTCGATGGCGGCGGCCAGGTCGCGGGCCCACGGCAGCGTCACGATGCGCAGGTGATCCGGTGTGGGCCAATTGAATCCGGTGCCCTGCGTGAGCAGGATCTTCTCCTGCAGGAGCAGGTCGAGCACCAGCTGCTCGTCGTCCCGGATCTCGTGTACCTCGGGGTCCAGCCGCGGGAACGCGTACAGCGCGCCCTCGGGCTTGACGCAGGAGACGCCCGGAATCTCGTTGAGCTTGTTCCACGCGACGTCACGCTGTTCGAGCAGCCGGCCGCCGGGCAGGATCAGGTCCTCGATGCTCTGGTGTCCGCCGAGGGCCACCTGAATGGCGTGCTGCGCAGGCACATTCGGGCACAGCCGCATGTTGGACAGCAGGCTGATGCCCTCCAGGAAGCTGGACGCGTGCTCCTTGGGGCCGGTGATGGCGAGCCAGCCGGAGCGGTAGCCGGCCACGCGGTAGGCCTTGGACAGGCCGTTGAACGTCAGGCACAGCATGTCGGGCGCCACCGACGCCATAGGGATGTGCTTGGCCTCGTCGTAGAGGATCTTGTCGTAGATCTCGTCGGCCAGTAGCAGCAGCTGGTGCTTGCGCGCGAGGTTCGCGATGGACTCGAGCGTCTCGCGGCTGTACACCGCGCCGGTGGGGTTGTTCGGGTTGATCACGACGATCGCCTTGGTGCGGTCGGTGATCTTCGACTCCAGGTCGGCGATGTCGGGGTTCCAGCCCTGCGTCTCGTCGCACAGGTAGTGCACCGGGGTGCCGCCGGCCAGCGCCGTCGACGCCGTCCACAGCGGGTAGTCCGGCGCCGGGATCAGCACCTGGTCGCCGTTGTCGAGCAGCGCCTGCAGCGTCATGGTGATGAGCTCGGAGACGCCATTGCCCAGGAAGACGTCGTCGACGTCGAACCGGGGGAAGCCCTCGACCAGCTCGTAGCGGGTGACCACCGCGCGGCGCGCGGACACGATGCCCTTGGAGTCGGAGTAGCCCTGGGCGTGGGGGAGTGCGGCGATCATGTCGCGCATGATCACGTCGGGCGCCTCGAAGCCGAACGGCGCCGGGTTACCGATGTTGAGCTTGAGGATCCGGTGGCCCTCGGCCTCGAGCCGGGAGGCCTGCTCGTGTACCGGGCCGCGGATCTCGTAGAGGACGTCCTGCAGCTTGGTCGACTGCGCGAACGTCCGCTGATTACGCGGATGACCGCTGTGCCATGTGCGGTCAGCGGGTACCTGGTGGGTGGTCACGGGTTCCATGCTCTCATCGGTGTCGAATTCTTTTGCCCATGTGCGATCAGGGCCACATATGCCAATGGCCAGCTACGACGCTCCTGGCGGCGGGTCGTAGCTGGCCATTGCGGTGTACTTCGCGTTACCGCTTACCGGGGCGCTTTGCGCCCGGGCGCAGACCCAGTCCGACGACCGGCGGTTCCGGCTTGGCCTCTTCCGCCGGGGCGGCAGGTGCCGGTGCGGCGGGAGCCTCGGCGGCCGGCTCGGCAGCCGGAGCCTCAGCGGCCGGTGCGGCGGGCGCCGCCGGTGCTGCCGGAGCAGCAGCCTTCTTGGCGCCGGGGCGACGTGCGCCCGCGGCCAGACCCAGACCCTTTACCGGGGCGGCCGGAGCGGCGGGAGCCTCAGCAGCGGGAGCCTCAGCAGCGGGAGCAGCCTCGGCAGCCGGGGCCGGAGCAGCAGCAGCCGGAGCGGCAGCCTTCTTGGCACCCGGACGCTTGGCGCCCGCGGCCAGACCCAGACCCTTGGCGGGCGCGGCGGCAGCCGGAGCCTCGGCAGCCGGAGCCTCGGCGGCGGGAGCCTCAGCGGCCGGAGCCGCAGCCGCCGGAGCGGCGGCCTTCTTGGCGCCCGGACGCTTGGCGGCCATGCCCAGGCCGGTGACCGGCTTCGCGGCGGCCGGAGCGGCAGCGGCGGCAGGTGCCTCGGCGGCCGGAGCGGCCTCGGCAGCGGGAGCCGGAGCCGGCTTCGGGGCCTCCTTGGCCTTCTTCTCCGCGAGCGCCGCGGAAGCCTTTGCCGCCGTGCCCTTTTCGGGCAGCGTCACCTTGCTGGTGTCGAGCGAGTTCAGCAGCAGCTGAGCGACGTCGAGCACCTCGGTCTTCTCGATGTTGCGGGTCGCGGCGACGTCGTCGACGCCGTCGCTCATCATCACGCGGCAGAACGGGCAGCCGGTCGCGATCGCCGAGGCGCCGGTGTCGACGGCCTCTTCCGAACGCTCCACGTTCACGCGCTTGCCGATGTGCTCTTCCATCCACATGCGGGCACCACCGGCACCACAGCACAGGCCGCGGTCGGCGTGGCGGGGCATCTCGGTGAGCTTTGCGCCGGCAGCGCCGACCAGCTCACGCGGGGCCTCGTACTCCTTGTTGTGGCGGCCGAGGAAGCAGGGGTCGTGGTAGGTGACCTCTTGGCTCACCGAGTTCACCGGGACCAGCTTCTTGTCCCGCACCAGGCGGTTGAGCAGCTGCGTGTGGTGCACGACGGTGTAGTTGGCGCCCAGCTGCGGGTACTCGCGACCGATGGTGTTGAAGCAGTGCGGGCACGTGACGACGATCTTGCGCTTGCCGGGGTCGACACCCTCGAACAGCTCGTTGATGGTCTCGACGTTCTGCGCGGCGAGCTGCTGGAACAGGAACTCGTTACCGGCGCGGCGGGCCGAGTCACCGGTACAGGTCTCGCCGGTGCCCAGCACCAGGAACTTCACGCCCGCGGTGGCGAGCAGCTCGGCGACGGCCTTGGTGGTCTTCTTGGCGCGGTCCTCGTAGGCGCCGGCGCAGCCGACCCAGAAGAGGTACTCGAAGCCGTCGAAGCTCTCCACGTCCTGGCCGTAGACCGGGATGTCGAAGTCCAGCTCGTCGATCCAGTTGGTGCGGTCCTTGGCGTTCTGGCCCCAGGGGTTGCCCTTGGTTTCCAGGTTCTTGAACAGCACACCGAGCTCGCCGGGGAACTCGGACTCGACCATGACCTGGTAGCGGCGCATGTCGACGATGTGGTCGATGTGCTCGATGTCCACCGGGCACTGCTCGACGCAGGCACCACAGTTGGTGCAGGACCACAGCACGTCGGGGTCGATGACACCGCCCTGCTCAGCGGTGCCGACCAGCGGGCGCAGCGCCTGCTCGGGGCCGGAACCCTCGATGCGCGCGAAGCCGTCCTCGGGGACGCCGTGGCCGTGCAGGCTGTCGCCCAGCTTGGCGAAGTCGACCGAGCCCTCCTCGGGCATCGGCTTGCCCTCGATGATGTACGGCGCCTTGGCGAACAAGTGGTCGCGCAGGTTCATGATGACGAGCTTGGGAGACAACGGCTTTCCGGTGTTCCACGCCGGGCACTGCGACTGGCAACGACCGCACTCGGTACAGGTGGAGAAGTCGAGGTTGCCCTTCCAGGTGAAGTCCTCGATCTTGCCGCGGCCGAACACCGCGTCCTCGGCGGGATCGTCGAAGTCGATCTTCTCGCCCTTGTACTCCATCGGCAGCAGCGGGCCGAGGCCGTCTGGCAGGCGCTTGAAGGTGACGTTGATCGGGGCCAGGCCGATGTGCAGGTGCTTGGAGTGCAGCACGATCAGCAGGAAGACCAGCATGACGCCGATGTGCGACAGCAGCGCGATGGTCTCGATCCAGACGTTGGCGGTGTGGCCCAGCGGAGCCAGCAGGGCGGCCATGCCGTCGGAGAAGAAGGCGCCGTTCTGGTACGGGAAGTGCTCGCCGAGCACGTTGACGGCGGCACCGCGGAAGATCGCGTAGGTCAGGATGACCAGGAAGATCATGATGAGGATCTCCCACGCGCCACCGTTGTGCGATCCGTAGAACCGGGACTCGCGGCCGATGTTGTTGGGGTTCTTGGTCAGGCGGATGATCGCGAAGACGACGATGCCGGCCAGCACGGCCAGGGCGAAGAAGTCCTGCAGGAAGCCCAGAACGGCCCAGTGTCCGACGAATGGGATGGCGAACTTCGGGTCGAACAGGACGCCATAGGCTTCCAGGTACACCGACGCGAGGACGAAGAAGCCCCACATGGTGAAGAAGTGCGCGAGACCGGGGATCGACCACTTGAGGAGCTTCGACTGGGCGAAGACTTCCTTGTTCTGGTTCAGGAAGCGGGTGACGAGATCGTCTTTACGGCCACGTTCGTCGCCGAGCTTCTGCCCCGAGCTGATCAGCTTGGTCAGCCACAGGACGCGCTTTGCGGCGAATCCCAGGACGATGACCGTTGCCAACAGCCCGATGACCAGTCTGGCCACGTCGAGCGTGTGTTCGAGATTCTCCACCGCGCCTCTCCCAGTTATGTAGCTACTAGCCGGTAACTTATTGAGGTTACCAACGGGTAACTTAAGCTAGATGCCTGCTCATAGTCGCATCCTGGGTAGAACGCACGCTAGCAAGGCTGTCCTAACTTGAGCTGCCGCTTTGCGGTCACTTCTTTACCCGGAATCAGCCTCGGCGAAGCGTCGGCCGAGGGCTTCCTTATATAAGGGCGGCGTCAGACCTTCTCGACGAGCAGCGCCCGCAGCATCGACAACATCTCCGACCGCGATTCGGCCCCCAACCTGCGGCGAATGCGGGCGACATGGTGTTCGACGGTCTTCGCCGAGATCAGCAGCCGGGCCCCGATATCGCGGTACGGCATGCCCTGCAGCACCAGTTCGGCGACCTCACGTTCGCGATCGGACAGCCGCGTCCAGGCGGGCGTTGCGGCGGATGTGGCCCGAGCGTCACCCGAGGCAGGAGGTGGTGTGGTGTTGCGCACATCCGCGCCCGAAGTGGGCTCACGCGGAATAGCGGGGGCCGCGGGCTCGATGGGATCGGCCGCTGCCTCGAGGGCGGCGTCCTGCTTGAGGTCGCGCGCCAGCTGCAGCATGGCACCGGAGATGCGGCCGTCGGCCGAATGCAACGCGGCCTGACTGGCCAGGCGCGTGGCGTCCCACGTCAGCCCGAAGCGCGCCAGCCCGCGGGCGGCCGCCGTCACCTCCGCGGCGTCGACGCCGTCGGCCAGGACGCGCAGCCAGGTCCGGCCCGCGGTGGCGAGCGCGGTGGCGTAGGCGCCATGCGCGCCCTCGGCCCGGCTCGCGGCGGCCAGGGCCTGCCCGTGCGGCGCGACGGCCTCGGGCGCGTTGGCCAGGATGCCGGCGTGCACGCCCGCCCAGTGCAGCGGGACCGCCCACAGCGCCGGATTTCCGGCGGCCCGCAGCAGCCCGAACGCCTCGGCCAGCGGCTGGCGCAGCTGGTCGAGCTGCTGCAACCGGGCCGCCGCGACCCACAACTCGCCGAGCGGGAGCAGGGCGTACAGGTCCAGGGAGTATTCGGCCAGCACCTCCATGGCCGCGTACCAGTGTTTCTGCAGCGCGCCGGTGTCGCCGCTGCGCCGGGCGACGGCGGTCTGCAACGCGGTGAACCACAGCGCGTCGCGGCGGTGCAGGTCGGCGACCGCGGTCGCGTCCAATGCCGGGACGGCGGAATCGAGTTGGCCGTCGAGCATCCGGATCCAGCCGAGCAGCAGCCGGTGGCGCAGACCGGTGAAACCCGCGTCGCCACCGCCGGTGCGGATGGCCCGGCCGATGACGCTGCGCGCGCGGACCGCGTCACCGCCGTGCAGGGCGACGAGGCTCAGCAGCGCGGCGGGGCTGTCCGGTGCGACAGCGTGGACACCGTTGGTGGACCCGAGGGCCTGCGTGAGCCGTGCCATCGCGACGGCGAACGGCTGATCGAGCGTCAGCAGCATGCCCTCGGCCATACCGCGCGCCGCGCGGGCGGAAGACGTTGGCGGCATTGAGTTCTCGGCCTGCAGGCAGGCCCGGGCCAGTTCGGCGTCGGCGGTGGCGACACCGACCACCGCGCCCGCGGCCGCGACGAACGGGTCGGGATCGGGGCCGAGCCAGCGGAACAGATCCGCGGCGTGTGCGGCGGCGCCGTCGTGCATCGCGACGCTGGCCGCGATGCGCACCGCCTGCGCGCGGACGGTGGCGTCGTCGGCGGCGAGCAGCTCGTCGGCCAGGGTGCCGGCGGTGGTGCAGTCGCCGGTGACGGCGAGGGCGTCGGCGAGATGGGCGTCGGCCGGGGCGGTGCCCGCACGGGCCGCGGCGCGGTACAGGCGCGCGGCCTGGCGGGGTGCGGCGGACCCGGCGCGGTGGATCAGATCGGCCGCCAGCAGGTCGTCGACGGTGCCGTGCTCGGCCAGCTTCAGCGCCAATTCGGTTGACAGCGTGGCAGATTCGATCTGCGAGCGCAGCAGCCGGCATTCGGTCTCGCGGTGCCGCGCGGCCCCGACCAGCCGCGTGAGGCACCGGTGCAGCGTGTCGATGAACCGCGGGTGCAGCGACGCGGACAGCAGGCCGCTGGCGCGGGCCCGGTCCATCAGCACGGCCGCGTCGTCGCCGGGCAGTTGCAGCGCGGCGGCGATGTCGTCGGGTCCCAGTTCGGGGCTGAGCGAACACAACAACAACGTGTCGAGCAGGTGCTCGTCGAGCCGGCGCAGCCGCTCGCTCAACGCGACGGACGCGGCCCGGATCGGATCGGCGCCCGAGGCCAGCGCCGACAGCGCCGAGTACACCAGCAGCGGGATACCGCCGGTGCCGGCGATCAGTGCGGGCACCTGAGTGCCGGGGACGCCGGCGCGGGCCAGCGCCTCATTGATCTCCCGGGGCGTCATCGGCGCCAGCTGAATCGGCGGCTGCTGCCGGCTCAGCGTGGTGGTGAGAGCGTTGAGGGCGCGGTCGTGCGCCAACGGCTCGGCGCTGACCACCACGGTGCGGGCCGGGTCGCCGGCCAGCTCCGTCAGCGCGGTCAGTTCTTCCGGTGACAGCAGCTGGGCATCGTCGATGACGATGGCCGCGTCCGGTGCCTCACCGGGCTTGGGTACCCGCGCGAGCATCGTCGTGCCGTTGGCCCGCAACGTCTTTCGCGCCGCTTCCAGCGCGGTGGTCTTGCCGCTGCCGATTCCGCCGAGCACCAGCGACGTGCCGGCCGCTGCGGTCATTGGCTGGTCGATGCCGAGGGTTGTGCGGTGATGGGCGCCGACGCGGTGGCCACCGATGCCGACGGAGCCGACCCGGTCTCGGCCGCCACGGAGGCCGTCTTGGGCGGTTGCTCCACCGTGGGCTGGCTGCTGGGCGCCTGGGTCGTCGGCGCGGCCGTCGGAGTCTGCGTGCTGGGTGGCTGCGTCGTCGGCGGCTTCGTCGTGGTCGGCGGCGGCTGCGTGGTGGTGGGCGGCTGCGTCGTCGTCGGCGGCTGGGTCGTCGTGGGCGGCTGCGTGGTCGTCGTGGTGGGCGGCGGCGTCGTGGTCGTGGTGGTCGTCGTCGACGGGGTCGTCGTCGTGGTGGTCGTGGAGGTGGTGGTCGTGGTCGTGGTCGTCGAGCTGGTGGTCGACGGATCGGTGGTGGTCGTGGTGACCGGCGCGTCGGTGGTGGTGACGGGGTTGGTCACCGTCGACGTCTCCACCTGGCCATTGGGATTCGTCTGTGTCACAACGGACTTCGTGGCCTTGTAGGTGCTCGTGGTGATGGAGCCGTCAGGACCGGTGATGGTGGTCGTGACGTCGACCGTCACCGGACCGGACGGGGTGTCGTTGCTCGTGAGCCCGACGGCGGCCCAGCTGCCGCCGGCGACCAGGAACGCCGCCGCGGCGGCGCCGAAGATCAGCGGTGGGCGCCGGTACCAGGGGACCGGCGCCACGTCGGGCAGGTTGTCCTCTTCTTCGTGGGCGAAGTCCATCACCGGCCGCGCCGTGGTCTCGCCGTAGGGGGCGGCCTCGGCGTAGCCGGTCGAGAAGTCGGTGGGGTACTCGCCGCCGACCGCGGCGCCGGGGTCCTCGTCGTCGGACCAGGCGAGCGACGGCCCGACGGTCGAGGACGGGTTCGCGTCGGCCGGCGGTACCGGAGCGGCCATGGTCGCGGGCCCGCCTGCCCATGCCGCGCCGCCGGCTGCCCAGCCCATCGTCGGGGCCATCCCCGTCGGGGCGTCTGCGCTCATGGTGCGCTGATCGACCTTCGGGGCGCCGCCCGCCGCGGTCAGCGCGGGCTGCGGTGAGGTCACCACCGGCACCCGGAAGTGCTCCGAAAGGCGTTGGGTGACAATCGGAATCGATGCACCGCCACCGGCAGTGGCCACGGCGGTCAGGACGCCGGCCGGAATCTGGTTGCGCTGCAGGGTTTCCTGCAGGACGGCGAGAAGACCGGCGAGGGCCGGTTCGAGCAGCCGTTCCAGCTCGGGGCGGGTGATGCGCAGCGCCGACGCGAAGCCGGGCAGGTTGGCGTTCACCGACGTTGACGTCTCCGACGAGAGGCGCTCCTTGGCCTGCCGGCACTGGTCGCGCAGCTGGGACAGCGAGCCGACGGCCGCGGTGCCGGCCGGATCCGCATCGGACGACTCGCTGATGCCCGCGATGACGTGGTTCAGCAGCGCCTGGTCCACCAGGTCGCCGGAGAACTCCGGGTAACGGACGGTCTCGCCGATCTGGCTGAGTGTCGCGGCGTCGGCGATGGTCACGCTGGTGCCGCTGCCACCGAAATCGCAGAGTGCCACCACGCCGTGATCGGGCAGTCCGGACCCGGCCTTGAGGCCGGCCAGGGCCGCGGCGGCGTCGGAGACCACCGGTGCGGCGGCCAGGCCCGGTTTTCCGCGCAGCGCCGCGGACAGCGCGCCGATGGTGGACATGCCCCAGTGCGCGGGGGCGGCGATGACGATCGGGGCGCCGCCACCGGCGGTGCGGGCCATGGAGTCGAGGGCCTCGGCCAGGACGGCTTCGCCGCGATGCGCCGAACCATCCGGGGCGATCAGGGGGATCGGGTCGCCGACGCGCTCGACGAACCCGGTCAGCACCAGGCCGCCCGGCTGGGTGGGGATGCCGGCTTCGGCGGGCCGGTCCGGGTACAGGGCCAGGATCGCGCGACGGCTCAGCGGCGGTCGCCCGGCCGGCACGGCCACCAGATTGGTCTGGCCGATCGACAAACCGAGGCTCATAAACGTCCACTCCTTTGATGCGCTACCGGACTCAGGCCACCCTATGCGCTGGCGGCCTGGGGGTGGGACACAATCCCCTAACGATTGGTGAATCCCTAATGGGAGTGCCCCTAACGGATGACGTCAGGTGTTGGGGTCAGCACCGATCTCCAGGTGCTTTATCGGCGATAGCATCGAAATAGTTATCAACGGGTCCCCAGAAAGGAGCAGGTGCCATGGCAAATCCGCTACTGGATTTCGTCATGTCGGTCGTCCGTGACCCCGACGTGGCTGCCCACTACGCCGCCGACCCCGCGGGTGCCATCGCCGACGCCAACCTTACTGGCGTCACCACGGCGGATGTCGCGCACCTGATCCCGGTGGTGTCCGAATCTCTGGGCACGGTGTCGTCCGCAGCGGGTGGCGTGCCGACCTCCGGTTTCGACGATCCCGGCGTCAACGTCTGGACCAGCGGTGCCGCCACCGCGGCGTTCGATGCGTTCGACGCCTTCGACACACATGTGCCGACAGTGGTGTCGCCGCAGGTGATTTCCGACCCTGACCTGGGTGGATTCGATAGCGGCCCGGTCCTGCCGGCCCACGACGCCGTGCCGGACCTGGCGGTGTCCGACGATCTGGGCCTGCACAGCGACGTCCCGGTCGTCGATGCCGGGCAGCTCTCGGATCCGGGTGCGCTCGACTGGCACCCCGTCGATACCGCAGACCCGTCGGCCGGTGTCGAGCATCATCAGGACTTCGACTTCTTCAGCTGACCAGCTCATCCCCGAAACGCCGGTGGCCGCCATGGCCACCGGCGTTTTGTGTTCTCTCACCGCATATTCAGCAAACGCCCTAGCCATCCCCTAATCCCCTAATAGGGGGAGCGTGGATACCCCACTACGTTTCGTTGGGGGTAGGGGTGGTTGCCCCGTTTGCACGGCTCTCGACGGCCCCTAACGTTGTTCTCAGTTCGCCGGACAGCGGCGAGAGAACTTCCCCAGAGCAACACCCAACGAAAGGGACTCCAATGACCAGCCTGATCGAATTCATCATCGACCTGTTCCGCTTCCCGACCGTCGCGAGCTCGTTCGTCGCGAACCCCGAGCAGACCATGCGCGACGCCGGCCTCGCCGGTGTCACCTCCGCGCAGCTCGCCTCGGTCGCCGCGAGTGCCGTTCCCGCCGGCGTCGTGCTCGGTGGCGGCGACCCGGTCGTCGGCCTGCAGAACGCGGTCTCGGACTACTACAGCATGTCCTCGCCGTTCTCTCCGCAGACCGCCTTCGCCCCGAACACCGAGTTCGCCAGCCGCAACCAGACCGACTTCGCCAGCCACAACAACGTGCCGATCGCCAGCGGCAACGACATCCCGGTGCTGAGCCCCGACCAGCACGCCGGCGCCAACGCCCAGCAGGGTGCCTTCAACCTGGGCTTCGGTGACATCACCCTCGGTGGCAGCCACGTCCAGCAGGGCGACGGCGGCGTCAACATCGCGGGCAACAACCACGGTGACATCGCCAGCGGCAAGGGCGCCGTGCAGGGTGACGGCAACACCGTCACCAACGGCGACATCCTGACCGGCAGCCACTCCCCGGTGATCGTCGGGACCGGCAACCACGCGACCGACAACTCGCAGACCGCGGGCGGCCACATCATCCAGGGCAACTCGGGTCCGGTGGTCAACGACGTCAACACCGGTGGCGGCAACGGCGGCGGCGCCAGCGCCGGCGGCGGCCTGATCGGTGGCGGCCACGCCAGCGGCGGCAGCGGTGGCAGTGGCGGCAACATCGTCATCAACGACGGCAACACCTCGTCGACGCACGTCGGTGGCAACCAGACCACCGTCGGTGGCGACCTGGGCAGCGGCAACAAGAGCGTCATCGACGACTCGTCGCACTCCTCGACGGTGAACACCAGCCTGAACAGCGGGAACACGGCCAACACCAGCATCGGTAGCGGCAACAGCACCCACACCAATATCGGCAGCGGGAACACCACCCACACCGACCTGAGCGCCGACAACTCGGTGCACAGCACGGTTGCCGACAGCTCGGTGCACGAGGCCAGCATGAACACCTACGCACCGACCGAAACCCACACCACCACCGACATGAGCCACACCACCCACATCGATCCGCACATGCACTGATCGATCGCGACAAACTCCTCCGGCGGGGCCACCTACAGGCCCCGCCGGATGTTTGCGCATACCGTTAGACAGTGACAATGCAGTCGAGGAGAGCCCAGTGACGCAGCCGAACGAGGCGAACCCGCGCCCGGTCGCGGTGATCGTCGAGTTGATCGACCACACCAGCCGGATCGCAGGCCTCAACGACCGCGAAGACCTGGCGCAGCGGTTGCTGGCGGCCAAGACCCGGATCAGCGATCCGCAGATCCGGGTGGTGATCGCCGGGCAGCTCAAGCAGGGCAAGAGTCAGTTGCTGAACTCGTTGCTGAACATGCCGGTCGCGCGCGTCGGCGATGACGAGAGCACGGTGCTCACCACCGTCGTCCACTACGGCGACGCGGCGGCTGCCGAGCTCGTGCTGGCTCCCGATCAGGAAGGGGCCGATCCGTCCGTCGTCGCCATTCCGCCCAACCAGCTGTCGACCGATCTGCGCCACGCCCCGCAGGCCCAGGGTCGTCAGGTGCTGCGTGTCGAGGTGGCGGCGCCGAGCCCGATGCTCAAAGGCGGCCTCACCTTTGTCGATACCCCCGGGGTGGGTGGGCTGGGGCAGCCGCACCTGTCGGCCACCCTCGGCCTGCTGCCCGACGCCGACGCCCTCCTGATGATCAGTGACACCAGCCAGGAGTTCACCGAGCCGGAGCTCACGTTCATCCGGCAGGCCCTCGAAATCTGCCCGGTGGCAACGATTGTCGCCACCAAGACCGACCTGTATCCGCACTGGCGCGAGATCGTCGCGGCCAATGGCGCGCATCTGCAGCGCGCCCGGCTGAACGTCCCCGTGGTTCCGGTCTCTTCGGCGCTGCGCACCCATGCGCTGGCGCTGAACGACAAGGAACTGAACGACGAGTCGAACTTCCCGGCGATCATCAAGTTCCTCACCGACAAGGTGCTCAGTCGCGAGAACGACCGCATCAAGGATCAGGTGGTCACCGAGATCCACGCGGCCGCCGAACATCTCACCCTGGCGGTGTCCACCGAACTGGCCGCGATCAACGACCCCGCCAAGATCGAGCGCATCAAGGCCGAGTTGGAGCAGAAGAAGGAAGACGCCCAGAATGCGTTGCAGCAGACCGCATTGTGGCAACAGGTGCTCAACGACGGCATCGCCGACCTGACCGCCGACGTCGACCACGACCTGCGTAACCGGTTCCGCAACATCACCGCACACACCGAGCGCGTCATCGACGGCTGCGATCCCACGCAGCACTGGGCCGAGATCGGCGCCGAGCTGGAGAACGTCGTCGCGACCGCGGTGGGCGACAACTTCGTCTGGGCGCATCAGCGCGCCGAGGCGCTCGCCGCGGAGGTGGCCCGTACGTTCGTCGAGGCCGGGCTGGATTCGGTCGAACTGGCCGAGGTCAGGGCCCGCGACATGGGTGCGGGCCTGGGCGAGTTCAACCCTGTGGCGCGACTGGAGTCCGAGCCGATCCGGGCCGGGCACAAGGTGATCACCGGGATGCGCGGGTCCTACGGCGGTGTGCTGATGTTCGGCATGCTGACCTCGTTCGCCGGGCTCGGCATGTTCAACCCGCTGTCGCTGGGCGCCGGACTTGTGCTGGGCCGCAAGGCCTACAAGGAAGACATGGAGAACCGCATGCTGCGGGTGCGCGGCGAGGCGAAGATGAACGTCCGCCGGTTCGTCGACGACGTGTCGTTCGCCGTCGGCAAGGAATCGCGTGACCGGCTGCGAAACATTCAGCGCCACTTGCGCGATCACTACCGGGGCATCGCCAACCAGACCACCCGCTCGCTCAGCGAGTCGCTGCAGGCCACCCTCGCCGCAGCGCAGATCGAAGCGGGCGAGCGCGACAACCGCGTGCGGGAACTGGAGCGGCAGTTGAACATCCTGCGCCAGGTCATCGACAACGCGGTGAAACTCACTCCGGCCCTGGCGCAGTGAGCACAAGCGCACGCGTCCGCGCCATCCTGGGCGGCGTCATCTCGGCCTACCGGTCAGACCCCGTTTACCAGCACCGGCCGCAGGCCCTGGCCGAACTGGACTGGATCGGCCGCCGGCTCGATCAGCCGATCCGCATCGCCCTGGCCGGCACCCTCAAGGCGGGCAAGTCGACGCTCGTGAATGCGCTTGTGGGCGAAGAGATTGCGCCCACCGACGCCACCGAGGCCACCCGGCTGGTCACCTGGTTCCGGCATGGCATGACGCCCCGCGTCACCGCCAACCATCGGGACGGTCGCCGCACCGACGTGCCGATCACCCGCGGTGACGGCCTGACCTTCGACCTTGCGCGGTATTCCGGCGCGCAGGGCGCCGCCAACGTGGGAGACATCGTCGACCTCGATGTGCAGTGGCCCGCAGCCGAATTGGAACAGACGACCATCATCGACACACCGGGGACATCGTCGCTGTCGCGTGACGTCTCCGACCGCACACTCCAACTCCTGGTGCCACGAGACGGCGTGCCCCGGGTGGACGCCGTGGTGTTCCTGCTGCGCACCCTCAACGCGCCGGACATCGCGCTGCTCAAGCAGATCGGGGAACTCGTCGGCAGCGGCTCGGGTGCCCTCGGGGTCATCGGGGTCGCGTCGCGCGCCGACGAGATCGGGGCCGGACGCATCGACGCGATGATGTCGGCCCGTGAGGTGGCCACCCGGTTCACCGCGGAGCTGGACCGCACCGGCGTCTGCCAGGCCGTCGTCCCGGTGTCGGGGCTGCTGGCGCTGACCGCGCGCACCTTGCAGCAGAGTGAGTTCACGGCCCTGCAGAAGCTCGCGGCCCTGGACGGTGACGGCGCCACCGCCCTGACCAAGGCCATGTTGTCGGCGGATCGCTTTGCCCGGCAGGATGATTCGCTGCCGGTGGACGCCATCACCCGGGCCGCGCTGCTGGACCGGTTCGGGATGTTCGGCATCCGGATCGCGATCGCGGTGCTGCGCGCCGGCGTCACCGACTCCCAGGGGCTGGCCGACGAACTGCTGGACCGCAGCGGGCTGGTGGCCCTGCGCGACGTCATCGATCAGCAGTTCGCGCAGCGCGCCGACATGCTCAAGGCGCACACCGCGTTGCGCTCGCTGCGGCGCTTCGTGGAGGCCAATCCCATCTACGCGACGCCGTTCATCCTGGCGGACATCGATCCGCTGCTGGCCGACACGCACGCGTTCGAAGAATTGCGATTGCTCGGTCAATTACGTTCCCGGCCAACCACATTGAACGACGACGAGATGGCCTCGCTGCGCCGCATCATCGGCGGCTCGGGGACCGACGCGGCGAGCCGGCTCGGGCTGAGCAGCGACGCGCCGTACGACGGCCCGCGGGCAGCCTTCGCGGCGGTGCAGCGGTGGCGCCGCCGGGCCGACCATCCCCTCAACGACCCCTTCACCGCGCGCGCCTGCCGGGCCGCCGTGCGCAGCGCCGAGGCCCTGGTCGCCGACTATGCGGCGCAGGGAAGGTGAGATATTCGAGATCGTTGGCAATTTGGTGCCCCGCGCGGCTACCGTTTGCGGGTGGCTCAATCGTTTGATCCCTTCGGCCTGGTAGGACGCGCGGTGGACGCCGCTCGGCTCGGTCTCGACGTCTACAGCTGGACCGAGCAGCAGATCGTCGGCGCCCTGCGCAAAGGCCTCAACGAACTGGAACCCGAGGACGGTGCCGACGACGTCGTCGCCGCCGCAGACGCGCCGAAATCGGCCGCCGGCGACGAGACGCTCAACTCCAAGATGAGCCAGCTGCTCAACCGGGCGCTCGACCAGAACACCGCCGGCAGCCAGACCGAGCTGTACCACCATCTGCTCGACCAGTTGGTGGCCGACGAGGCCCGCATCGTCGGCGCACTGTCCGACGGCTCCGTCTCACCCTTGGTCAACGTGTACGACCGCACCCGCAAGGCCGTCCTGGAGAACGCCGCACTGGTCGGGCGGACCGCCAACGTCGCGCTCCCGCAGATGACGCCGCAGTACGTCGGGCATTTGCTGGCGCTGCGCCTCGTGGAGATCGGTCCGGAGGATTCTGCGCTGAAAACCGAGTACGAGGTGTTGATGGCTGAGAGCATCGTCCTCAACGCGATCAAGGCCGCGTCAAAGGGTCCGCTGCCCGCCAAGGTGGATAAGCTGACGTTGACGCTGTCGCCGCTCGGCCGATCGCTGTGGGCCGCCGCCACCGCGGAGGACGACCGAGACGGGTGGCGCTGATGTCTTTGACCGAGATCCTTATCGACTTCCGCGCGCACTGGATCATCTACTTCTCGATGCCTCTGGTGGCCGCCTTCGTCGGGTGGAGCACCAAGATCGTCGCGATGGAGATGATCTATCGGCCGCTGGAGTTCAAGGGCATCGGTCCCATCGGCTGGCAGGGCATCATCCCGCGGCGGGCCGGCAAGGTCGGCTCCACCACGATCGAGCTGCTCACCGCGAATCTGCTCAAACCCGAGGAACTGCTGTCGCGGATCGACGCCAAAGAGGCAGTCGAGGTGCTGCGCGAGCCGCTGTCGGCGTCGATCAACGACATCGCCCGCGACGTCGCCGAGGAGATCCGTCCGGGGCTGTGGGATTCCCTGCCCGAGGCGGGCCGCCAGGCGATCCTCAACCGCATCCACGCCCAGGCGCCGCGCATCACCGAGAAGATGCTGAACGAGATGCAGTCGGACCTGAGCCGGTTCGTCGACCTGCAGTTCCTCGCGGTCACCACGCTGGTGCGCAACAAGGAGAAGCTCAACAAGCTGATGCGCGGCCTGTCCGACGACGCCATGGCGTTCGTCCGGCGCAGCGGCATCTACTTCGGCCTGATCATCGGTACCGCGCAGATGTTCGTCTGGGCCATCTTCAAACTGCCGTGGATCATGCCGGCCTTCGGCTTCGGTATCGGTCTGATCAGCGACTACATCGCGCTCAACATGTTGTTCCGGCCCATCAAGCCGACCAAGTACCTGGGCTTCATCAAGTTCCAGGGGCTGCTGCACGCCCAGCGCGAGAAGATCACCGCCGACTACGCCCGCATCCTCTCCGAGGACCTGTTCGCGCCCGACATCCTCTTCGACGGCATCCTCAAAGGTCCCGGCGCCGACAAGCTGTTCGCCATGATCGCGCGGGAGGTCGAGGCCGCCATCGACAACGAGGTCGGTGGCTTCACCGGCACGGTCGTGAAGTTCGCGGTCGGCACGTCGAAGTACAACGCGCTGAAGGACAGAGTCGTCGACCTGGTGGTCGAGCGGCTGCCCGCCACGCTGCTGGACGCGCAGGACTACGCCATGAGCAAGATCGACCTCGAGCGCACGATCATCGACAAGATGAATCAGCTCTCCAATGAGGAGTACGAGTCGATTCTGCGGCCGGTGTTCAAGGACGACGAACCGTTGATGATCGCCATCGGCGCCATCCTCGGTGGCTGCGTCGGTGAACTCCAGGTGCTGATGATCGAGTTCTTCACGCACTAGTGCGGTCGCGGCCCCGGCGGGTGGGTGCGCCTCGACTGCGTGATCGACGTCGACGTCGGCGGGGTACGGCTGGTCGTCGTGCTGTCGCCCCGCGGGGTGGATGTCTCGGACGTGGTGTCCGTCGTCTGCGTCGGGGGCGACACGTCGATGTCGGTCGTCGACGGGGTCACCGACGTGTAGCTGGTCGACGTCGTGGTGGTCGTGACCGCCGTGGTCGACGAGTGGACCGGGTCATTCACGATGACGGGCACCGGCGGCGGCTGTGGCTGGTTGTAGTGCCGCGTCAACCATGCCCCGGCGAAGTACAGCAACGCGATGGCCGCGAGCGCCGCGATGCTGGCACCCACGAGATGAGGGGTGCGCTCATGCCACGGCCGCTCGGTCATGGCCGGTCAGCGTAGCTGTGGAATGACTTCCGTGCTGAAGAACTCGATGTGGTCGAGATCGGCCATGTCCAGCACCTGCAGGTAGATGCGCTCGACGCCGGCCGCGATGAACGGCGCCAGCTTGTCGACGATCTCGGCCGGGGTGCCGACGGTGGGGGAGTTGCCGCGCATCTCGTCGACCTCGCGGCCGATGGCGGCGGCCCGCCGGGCGATCTCCGCCTCATCTTTGCCCGCGCACAGCACGAAAGCCGCCGAGTACGTGATGCTTTCGGGTGCACGGCCGGCTGCGTCGACGGCCGCCCGAACCCGGCCGAACTGAGTGGTCAGGGTGTCGATGTCGACGAACGGGATGTTGAACTCGGCGGCGAACTTGGCGGCCAGCGCCGGGGTCCGCTTGGCGCCGCCGCCACCGATGATCACCGGCGGGTGGGCCTGCGCCGGCTTGGGCAGGGCCGGGGAGTTCTTGACGGTGTAGTGCTTGCCCGCGAAGTCGAAGTGCTCGCCGAGCGGGGTGTCCCAGAAGCCCGTGATGATCTGCAGTTGTTCTTCCAGCCGGTCGAAGCGTTCGCCCAGGGCCGGGAACGGGATGGCGTACGCTTCGTGCTCTTCGGCGAACCACCCGGCGCCGAGGCCCAATTCCACACGGCCACCGCTCATTTCGTCGACCTGCGCGACGGCGATGGCGAGCGGCCCGGGGTACCGGAACGTCGCCGAGGTGACCATGGTGCCGAGCCGGATGGTGCTGGTCTCGCGGGCGATGCCGCCGAGCGTCACCCACGAGTCGGTGGGCCCGGGCAGCCCGTCGCCGGCCATGGCCAGGTAGTGGTCGGATCGGAAAAACGCTGAGTAGCCGAGCCTTTCGGCGGCCTGAGCGACGGCGAGCTGGTCGGCGTAGGTGGCACCCTGTTGCGGTTCGACGAATACCCGGAAGTCCATGCCGCCCAGCCTAATGAATCAGAAGGCCTTCACGCCCGCCGTCGAGACGAACATCCCGTGGCCGGTGCCGGCATTGGTGAAGCGTGTGCCCTCGGCGCCGGCGAGGATCGTCCAACCCACCGCCGAGTAGGTCTGGTAGTCGATCGTCACGGTCGGGATCGCGCCGAGATTGCCCAGGCCCCAGGACAATTTGCCATCGGCGGTGACCCGTACGCCGCGCGCGGTCTCCCCGTTCACCTGCGGCGCGTTGGCGAAGTCCGACTCGCAGTCGACGGCGGCCGCGTTGAGCTGGCACCGCGTCTGGCCGGACTTGGTCGCAATGAAGACGTAGCCGTTCTGCGGGGCGAGGGCCTGTGCGGTCGGCGGCACGGCGCTCGGTACCGGGATGGGGCTGACGGGAACCGGGCGGATCGCCTTCTCGCTCGGCGTCGGTGTGCTCGCCGCGGACGTTTCCCCGCTGGGCAGTCCCGACTTCGGGCTTCCTGGGGTGGTGCTGTCGCAGCCGGCGAGCAGTGCCACCGCCAGCGCGGCGGTGGCAGACATGGTGAGCCGTGTGTGGTTCATCGGCAATCAGGCTACGGGAGATCTGATCGCGCTGATCCAGACCGCTGCCCCGGCGCGTCCTCCTGCCTAACGTCGAACTTCCGTAGTGAACAGAGGTGGCGATGAGCAGAAAACACATATCCCCGCTCGGTGTGGTCGGCGTCGTCGCCATCGCGGTGGCCGGAGTTCTGATCGGGTTCAAGAACATTCACGGTCCGTCGCCGGATGCCCTGCTGAACGTGTCGTACGACCCGACACGCGAGCTGTATGCCGCGCTGGACCCGCAGTTCGTCGCGCAGTACCGCAAGCAGACCGGCGTCACCGTCGACATCAGCCAGTCGCACGGCGGGTCCGGCCGACAGGCGCGCAACGTCATCGACGGGACGTCGAAAGCCGGTGTGGTGTCACTGGCCTTGGTCAGTGACGTCGACAAGCTGGCCAAGCGCGGGCTGATCGCCAAGGACTGGCAGCACCGGCTGCCCAACAACTCGGTCCCCTATACGTCGACCATCGTGTTCGTGGTCCGCAAGGACAACCCGAAGAACATCCACGACTGGCCCGACCTGGTGAAGGGCGACGTCTCGGTGGTGACCCCGGACCCGCGGACGTCGGGCAACGGCAAGCTCAGCGTGCTGGCCGGGTGGGGATCGGTGACCACTCGCGGCGGCACCGAGGCGGCGGCCCACGACTACCTGGCGGCGTTGTTCAAGCACGTCGCCGTCGCCGACGAGGGCGCGCGCGGCGCGGCCACCAGCTTCGCCGTGCAGAAGATCGGCGATGTGCACCTGACGTGGGAGAACGAAGCCATCCGGGAAGTGGCCGCGGCGCCGGGCGAGCTGCAGATCGTGTATCCGCCAGTGAGTATCAAGGCCGAGCCCGCGGTGGCCTGGGTCGATGCGAACGTGGCCGGCAAGAAGACCGAGGCCTACGCGAAGGCCTACCTGAACTACCTGTTCACCGACCCGGCCCAGGATGTCATCGCGAAGTACGGGTACCGCTCGATCAACCCGCAGATCCAGGCCAGGTATCGGGCTCAGTTGCCGGATATCTCGCTGTTCCCGGTGACCGCGATCGCCAAGGACTGGGACGACGCCGCCGAAAAGTTCTTCGGCGACAACGGAATCGTCGACACCATTCATATCCCTGCGCAGCGAACGGTGGTGGGATCGTGAGCCTGCTTTCGAACCTGAAACTCAACTACGACCGCACCCTCGCCCGGCGTGATCTCATCGCCGGCCTGACGGTGGCCGCCATCGCGCTGCCGCAGGGCATGGCCTATGCCCTGATCGCCGGTGTCGACCCCAAATACGGCGTCTTCTCCGCCATCGTGGTGACGCTCGTCGCTTCGATATTCGGTTCGTCGTCACACCTGATCAACGGACCCACCAGCGCCATCTCGCTGTTGGTGTTCAGCTCATTGGCGTTCATCGATCCGGAGAACCGCACCGAACTGTTCGAGGCGCTGTTCGTACTCGGGGTGCTGGTGGGCACCATTCAGATCCTGATCTCGGTGTTCAAACTGGGTGACCTGACCCGCTACATATCGGAGTCGGTGATCGTCGGGTTCATGGCGGCAGCCGCGTTCCTACTTGCCTTGGGCCAGTTGGGAAATGCGGTCGGGGTCAAGGACCGGGGCAACGGCAACATGCAGGTGCTGTACCGCACCTACCTCACGCTGTTCCACGGCGACGCGATCAACTACCGAGCCGTCGTCCTGAGTGGCACCGCTGTCGTCGCCGCCGTCGTGCTCCGAAAGTTGGTGCAGCGCTATGGCTTGCCGCAGCTCGACATGCTTGCCGTGCTGGTCCTCGCGGCGCTGATCGCCTACTTCGCGGGCTGGTCGACACCCGGCCACGGGGGTAAGACCGCGGTGTCGATCAGCGGGAAGATTCCCGCCAGCCTGCCCGACTTCCACATTCCGGTGGTGCATTGGGAGTGGTTGCCGCACCTGTCGGAGGGCGCGTTGGCGGTCGCTTTCATCGGCTTGATCGAGGCGCTGTCGATCGCGAAAGCCATTGCGCACCAGACGCAGCAGAAGATCGACTACAACCGGCAGATCGTGGCGGAAGGGCTGGCCAACCTCGCCGGCGGCTTCTTCCAGAGCCTGCCCGGTTCGGGTTCGCTGTCGCGGTCGGCGATCAACTTCCAGGCGGGCGCGGCCACCCGGTTCTCCGGCGTCATCGCGTCGGCGGCGGTGGCCGGCGCACTGCTGTTGTTCGCGCCCCTGCTGAGCTACATCCCGAAGGCGGCGCTGGCCGGCTTGTTGCTCGTCACCGCAGTGCGTCTGGTCGATTTCCATCGACTGGTGCGCACGGTCAAAGCATCTCGCTACGACGCCGGTCTGGTGATCGTCACGGCGATCACCGGTGTGGTCATCGACCTGGACAAGGCAGTGCTGCTCGGCGTTGCGCTGTCGATCCTGCTGTTCGTGCCGCGGGCCTCGAAGCTCAAGATCGCCGAGTTGGTGGTCACGCCCGAACGCGTGGTCCGGGAGCGGGTCGGCGATGAGCCCGACAACCCGGCGGTGTTGATCTACGACATCGAAGGCGAGCTGTTCTTCGGTGCCGCACCGGAAATCGAGCACGCCCTGGACGCACTCACCGAGCGGGTCAAGGCCGAAGGCACCCAGTTCGTCGTGCTCCGTCTCAAACGGGCCCGCAACCCCGACGCGGTCGGCATCGAGCGGGTCGAGCGGTTCCTGCATGACCTGGCGGAGCTGGGCGTCACCGTCCTGCTGGCCGGCGTCCGGCCCGACATCCTGGACCTCCTCAGCAATGTCGGGCTGCGTGAGTGGTTCCCGGACGAGCGCATCTTCCCCGAAGAGGACAAGGAGTTCTCGGCAACGCTCAAGGCAGTCCGCTACGCGGAGTCACGGCTGGTTCCCGGTGGCGTCCGCAGCGGCGACGAGCTGTACTACCTCGTCTGAGGCGACTACTGCGGCAGCAGCGGCGGACGGCAGATGTTGTTGATCGGGTCCCACCACGCGCCGTCGCGGCAGTCGAGCGGCGTCGTCGAGACGGGCGGCCGGCAGCTGTTGATGTTCGGGTCCCACCAGCCGCCTGGGCAGTTCTGCACCAGCGGGGCCTGGCACCGGTTCTGCACCGGGTCCCACCACGTGCCGTTGTCGCAGTCGGCATTGCTCACGGCCGGAGCGATCGCGGCGGTGATGGCCATGGGCGCCAAGGCGGCCGCGGCGATGACGGCGGCACGCTGCAGTGACTTGTGCATGCCGCCAGCCTAAAGGGCCTCAGTTACAAGGCAAGTCGCCCGGCGTGTAGTAGGGGACCCCGGCCGGGGTGTAGCACGGCGGCCGGCCTGCGGCGGCCTGCGCGGCGGCGTCCTCGGGAGCCGCCGCGGCCACCGCCGCGCCGCCGGCGATGTTCGTGCAGCCACCGGCACTGACGTGGCGGCCGCCGACGCTGCCGCACACATCGGCGTGTGCGGCCGGGGCGCCGACGGCCGGCACGGCCGCGGACACCAGCAGGAACAGCACTGCAGCAACGGATTTCTTCATGGAAAGAGTATTGACGACTCCGTCAGTGTGGCGTCAGCTTTCCTTGTAACTGCCGTCGTCTGTCCGGGTGAAGTAGCGACCGGGCGGGGGCAGCGGGTCGCGGCGCAGCGGCCCGGCGACCGGGCGGTGCCACGGCGTCATCGGCACCTCGTCGACGACGCGGACGAACGCCGGTCGTTGTTCGGCAGGCAGGCTCGCGAGCGCCTCGTCCAGGTCGGCGGCAGAGACGTCCTGCCCGTCGACCAGGGACAGTGCCGCGACCGCCACTTCCGCGTCGTCGGCAGCGACGCCGTAGGTGTGCACCAGGTCGACGGCCGGCAGCTTGCCGATGGCCGCGGTGATGGGCAGGGACGCCACCACACCGTCGGCGGTGCGGATCTGGGTGTCGACGGAGTCGATCAGCCAGTAGTCGCCGTCGGCGTCCCGGTTGACCAGGCTGCCGCTGGAGAACCAGGCGTCGCCGGCCTCGAACAGGTTGCGTAACGGCGGCGCCGACGCGGTCGTGGCGGAACTGATCTTCACCAGCAGCAGGCCGGTCTCGTCGGCCGCACACCGGATGGCGTAGCCGTCGGCGCCCGAAACGACTTGCTGCGCTTCGGGATCCCATCGCACGACCTCGACGGTCGCGCTGCCCGGGAGCGGCCGGCCCAGCGACCCCGGCTTGGCCGGGTTGACGTTGGCCAGGATGGCCTCGCCCTCGCTGGTGGACCAGAAGTCGAGGACGCCGGCCGGGGCGAACCGGTCCAGCACCCGGCGCCACAGGCCGCGCGGCATACCGGAGCCGACGAACAGCCGCACCGAGTGGTTGCGCTCGGCGGGCTGCGGGGCGGCGTTGACCAGCGGCCGCAGCTGCGCCCACGTGTAGCAGACGATGGTCACGCCGTACCGGCGGACTTCCGTCCAGAACGTCGTCGGGTCCAGATCGGTGGCCATCGCCAGTCGGCTACCACCGGCGACGGCACCGCCGATCCCGGTCAGCAGGCCGGAGGTGTGGTAAATCGGGTTGATGCAGTAGACGGTGTCGGAGTTGTTGAGAGTCGCCGACGTCGCGGTGCCGTAGGCCGACAAACCGAAGCGGCCGTTGGTGACTCGGATGGGACGCGGGTCGTCGTCGGGGCCGCCGAAGAAGATGAACGCGAGCTCACCGGCGCGGCCCGGGTTGGGGCGGTACCAGTCGGGAATGCGTACGGCGTTGGTCTCGCCGATCTCCAGGGCCGTCAGCGTGCGGTCCCGATTGAGGTACGGGGTGTCCAACAGGAACGTGTGCAGCGGACGGCCGGCGAAGTCGGCCTCGGAATGTTCGGGGTCGGCGATGACGCGGTTGACCTTGCCGAGCTCGACCTCGCGCGCGGTATCGGCGCCGGGACGCAGCATCACGGCCACCGCGCCGATGCGGTTGAGTGCCGTCACCACCGCCAGCGCCGACGGGCGCGTGCCCATCAGCACCCCGACGTGCTCACCGGCGCGCACGCCGGCGGCGAGCAGACCGCGCACCACCGCGTCGATGCGGACCTTGTTCTCGCCGTAGGTGTAGCTGCGGTCCTCGTACATGAAGCTGACGTCGTTGGGTGCCTGCTGCGCCTGCTCATCGAACAAGAGCGCCAACGAGATTCGCGTGTTCGCATCCAATTTCCGGATGCGCGCCAGACGCGGCATCTGGCGCGACACCGTGCCGAACATGCCCCGCACGTCGCCGACCGAGCGTGCGACGGAACCGGCGACCATGCGACCGGCGTCGATCAGGGTCTGGACCCCCTCGCCCTGTCCCGCCGGCGCCGCTTCGGCGGCCGCGGACGTGGCGTCGACTTTGGTGACGTGCTCCGGCTGCGGACCCTTGCCCTCGGCATACCGCATCCAGTCAGCGACGAGAGGCCAGGTGTGCGACGTCGCGGTACTGCCCACGACCAAACCGAAATGCCCGGCGTGCAAAGTACTTTCGTAGATATCCGCGCGCGGTGCCGCGCCCAGGATTCCGCGCACCGAGGCCGGCGGGGCGATCTCGTCGACATCGCCGACGAATGCCAGAATCGGCGACGTGATGTCGGCGAGCGTCACCGGCCGTCCGGCGATGCTGAATCCGCCCCTCAGCATCCGGTTGTGAACCAGGAACTGCTGCAGGAACTCGGCGAGCGCCGGGCCGGGCCACGCCACCCAGCCGTCGTTCATCAGGTAGCGGCGTTGCCCTTCCCGGGGCAGCAGGGCATCGCGGTCGTGTAGTGCGGCCAGGAACTGCAATTGGCCCGTCACCGCTTTCACGGGATCGAGCAACTGGAACCCGAGCCGCGTCGCCCAGCCCGGCACCGACCGGCCCCGCAGCACGTTCTCCATCACGAACCCCATGCCGGGGATGGCGATCTCTGCCGGGACGCCCATCGGCGCGGTTTTGCTGAGATCGACCGGGCTGCCGAAGGTGATGACGCTGGCGATGCCGACGCTGCGCCGGTACGCCGACGTCTGGTAGCAGAACATGCCGCCCTGCGAGTAGCCCGCGAGGTGGACGTCGCCGCCCGTCAGCGTGCGCATCTCATCGATGGCCGCATCGACCGCCAGCACGTGATCACCCAGGTTGCGCTCCAGGCCGCCGGCTTCCTTCTCCGGTGAGCCGAAGTCGATGACCCACGGGTCGATGCCGTTCTCGATCAGGGTGCGGACACCGCTGGCCTGCGGCGATACGTCGAACACATCGGCGGTGAGCATCAGCGGCGGCACCAGCAGCACCTGGGGGCGGCCCGCCTCGCCGGTGGTGCGGTAGCGCCGTAGCTTGTGGATGCGGCCCTGGGCGACGACGTCGTACGGCGACGGCTCCTCGCCCGTCTCCAACCCGCCGTAGCGGGCGACTTCCAGCCAGTTACGCGTCGTCGCCACAACCCTGTCGAAGATCACGGTCCGCCCTTTCGCTCAACACTCGGTGAGGATCATGCCAAGCGGACGCGTTCACCACGGCAGTTTGACCGCCATTCGCGGCGCCGGCGGGTTGGTCGACCGCAAATGCACGTCGGTCGAGCGGATCGGATCGAGGACGCGGGTCAGGAACGTCAACTCGTCGGCGAGGACCTGCGGTTGCCACGGCTCTTCGTAGAAATCGAAATGGTCGATGGGGTACTCGACCAGATGGGCCAGGTACCCCGCCTTCTTCGCGGCGCGGCGCGCCGCATCCGGTGGAGCGATGCGGTCGTTGGCGCCGACTTGAACCAGCAGCGGGCACTCCAGCCGGCTGGCGTGGACGGTAGGCCGGTTGAACGCGACTTCCAGCACGGTGCGGGCGGCGAACTCGTTGCGCCACGTGGGGCCGGCCAGCGCGAGGTACGACTCCTCGGAACCAGGAGTGCTGAGCGGCGCGGCGCTGCCCGGCTGTCCGGCGAGTGGCAGGTAGTGCGGGCTGCGGCCGAGCCGTGCCCCCGCGGCATCGAACAGGCCGTGCGCCACCAGGCGCGCCATGTGTCCGGCGCTCGCCTCCCGAACTCCTTGCACCAGGGCGGCCAGCCCGTCGGTGGCGGGACATACGGATACCACCGCGGCCACTCGCTGGTCCGTGGCGGCGACGGCGATGACGTGTCCGCCCGAGTACGAGGTGCCCCACAGCGCGATGCGGTCGCGGTCGACGCCCGGCAGGTTCCGCGCCGCGTCGATGGCGGCGTGGTAGTCCTGGCGCTGCTTCTTGACCGAAACATCCTGGCGCGGCTCACCTTCGGAATCGCCGAAGCCCCGGTAGTCGAACAGCACCACGTCCATCCCGGCGGCCGCGAACGGCTCGGCGAACGCCATCAGTCCGGAGTCGCGGGTGCCGCCGAAGCCGTGGGCCATGACCACACACGGCCGACCGCTCTGTCCGGTCAGCGCGTCACTGTCTGCGGTCAGATGCCAGGCGGCGCAACGCTCGCCGTGGCTGATGAAAACGAACTCGGTTGTCATGATCGCTCCTTCGGTCAGACCACGGACAGCGGTGCGGCGGCGGGCGTGAAGACGAGGGCGGGATCCTCGATGGGGCCGTTGCGCAGCCGCTCCTGATCCATTTCGTAGGCATGCTTGAACGCCCACGGGCCGTAGGTGCCGCCACGGGGGAACTTCGCGACGGCCCGCTGGACGTAGCCGGAGGTCATGTCCAACAACGGAACTCGCTCCATGGTCCCGTCTTCCAGGATCGGGACCACCTTGCCGTAGCCGTGCTCGTCCATGTAGTCGAGCATGCGGCAGAAGTGCTCGCACACCAGGTCGACCTTGAGGGTCCAGGCGATGTTGGTGTAACCGACGGCGAACGCGAAATTGGGCACGCCCGACAGCATCATGGCCTTGTAGACCGTGAGGTCGGGGAGATGGAGCAGGTGCCCGTCGACGCTCAGCTCGATCTTGCCGAAGGGGATCATGTTCAATCCGGTCGCCGAGATGATGATGTCGGCGGCCAGCTCCTGCCCGGATTTCAGCAGGATGCCGTGCTTGGTGAACCGCTCGATATGGTCGGTGACGATCGAGGCCTTGCCTGACGAGACCATCTTGAACAGGTCGCCGTCGGGCACCATGGCCAGGCGCTGCTGCCACGGGTTGTACTTGGGCGTGAAGTGCGTGTCGACATCGAAATTCTTGGGCAGCTGCCGAGCCACATTGGCGATCAACAACTTTCGCATCACCTTCGGGTAGCGCATGCACATCTTGAACAGCCCGCGATTGAGCGAGATGTTCTTGCGCCGCACGATCTTGTACGCCCGCTCATGGCCCAGCACCTTGTTCAGCACGTTGGCGATCGGGTCGGACGCCGGTATCGAGAACACGTAACTCGGCGACCGCTGCAGCATGGTGACGTGCGCGGCCTTGTCGGCCATGTTCGGGATCAGCGTGACGGCGGTGGCGCCACTGCCGATGACGACGACGTTCTTACCGGTGTAGTCCAGATCCTTCGGCCACAGTTGGGGGTGGATCACCGGACCCTCGAAATCGTCGCGGCCGGGGAAGTCGGGGATATACGGGTTCTCGTAGTCGTAGTACCCGGTGCCCAGGAACAGGAAGCGCGAGGTGAAGGTCTCGGGGTGTCCGTCGTGGGTGGTGTTGACGGTCCAAAGTCCTTGCCGGGAATCGAAATTCGCCGAGTCCACGTGGTGGCCGAACCGGATGTGGCCGGCCAGGTCGTTCTCCTCGACGGTCTGTTGCAGGTAGTCGAGGATGATGTGCCCGTCGGCGATGGACTTGCGATGCGTCCACGGCTTGAAGCCGAAGCCGAAGGTCGGCATGTCCGAGTCCGAGCGGATGCCCGGGTACTGGTGCAGGCTCCAGGTGCCGCCGATCGCGTCTCGTCCCTCGAGCACCGCAAACGACGTGTCCGGGCGAAGAGTCTTGAGGTGATACGCCATTCCGATGCCGGAGATCCCGGCGCCGATGACCAGGACGTCGATGGGAGCGGTGGTTGTCATGGGCACTCCTTTGCCGGTCCGGCGGGTGTACCTGCGACGTTAGTAGCGCGGCGACGCGTCCACGCCGGGTTTTGCAGACTTGCCGCGCTTACCGCGTCCACTGCGAGTTTCGGCCCGGCCGGCGTCACCGGGCGGGGTCGCTGTCCATTGACGCCGGCACGGATCGTCGACGGTTAGGTGTGCTCGTAGTTCTTGCCGATCTGACCCGACGAGGGGCACTCGCTCCCTTCGATCCTCGCTGCGATCCTCAACGGTTAGGTCGCCTAATCACTGTCGGTCGCCTGACCGTCGCGGGCCGGGGAGTGGTCGGCCGGCGCGTCGCGCCGGCGCCGGCTTCACCTGCCGGGTGGATAGCCGAGCTAAGCGTCGACGATCCCCGCTCGCGCTGCCTGCCCCTTCCAATCCCGCTGCGGCCCTTGTGTTTAGCTGCCCTAACCGTCGACGATACCCAGTGGTCGCGATCGCCGATTCTTGTCAGTGGGCGAGCGTATGTTCGAACGTATGAGCGAATCAGATAGTGATCCCCACGCCGCGGCCGCGGCGGTCGACGCGATCACCCTGGCCACCCGGGAAGAGAACGCCGCCGGCGCCCGCCGCCTGGATGCGATCGGTGACCTGTGGGCGCTGCGAGCCCCCGACGACGACATCGAGAAACGCTATTGGGCGATCGACGGCTATGCCGGCCTGGTCGTCGAGGTCGCCGCCGCCCTGGGGGTGTCCCGCAAGCGGGCCCAAGCGCAGGTGGACCGGGCGGTGATGCTGCGCACCCGCCTGCCCAAGGTAGCGGCCATCTACGCCAAAGGCCTGATCGACGCGGTGATGGTCGCGATGATCGTCGCCCGCACCGACCTGATCATCGACGACGACGTCGCCGGCCAGGTCGACGCCGACCTGGCCGCCAAGATCGTGGCCTGGGGCCGGTTGTCGAAACCGAAAATGGAACAACGCATCGACGCCATCATCGCCGCGTCCGATCAGGCCGGGGTCCACCCACCCAAGCCCCCGTCGCAGGCCCGCTACCTGGATGTTCGTGCGTCCGGCCCGGGGTGCGCGAGCATCTGCGGCACCGTGGACGCGGCGACCGCGGCCGTGCTGGACGCCGCCATCGACGACCTCGCCAAGGGGGTGTGCCGTAACGATCCGCGCAGCCATGATCAGCGCCGCGCCGCCGCTATCGATGCCCTGGCCCGCGGGCAGCGCCTGGCATGCCGATGCGGACAGGACGACTGCCCAGCGGACACCGGCGAGCTGCCGGCCCAGACCGTCGGGACCCGCGCGGTCATCCACGTCATCGCCACACCGGAGGCAGTGAACGGGCAGGCCCCAGGATTCCTGCCCGGGTACGGACAGATCCCCGCCGAGCAGGTCGCCCACCTCGCCGAGGGCGCGATCATCCGTCAGGTGGAGATCCCGCCCGATGCGGCCGAGTCGCGGTACCGGCCCTCGGCCAAACTGGCCGAGTTCGTCCGCTGCCGGGATTTGACCTGCCGGTTCCCGGGCTGTGACCGGCCTGCGCAGGCGTGCGACCTCGACCACACCGTGCCGTACCCGGCCGGGCCGACGCACCCGTCAGACCTCAAATGCCTGTGCCGGTTCCAACAACGATTGGCAATGTAACGTTTTATCTATGACCGGCAGAAACACCAGACCAGCAACCCGCTCTTGCGGCGCGACAGAGGGGTCGGCGCAGTGATGCGCGCGGCCGTCTACCTGCGACAGTCGCTGGATCGCGAGCAGACGCAGCTGGCCATCAGCCGCCAGCGCGAGGACTGCCTGAAGCTGTGCCAGCAGCGCGGCTGGCAGCCAGTCGAGTACGTCGACAACAGCATCAGTGCATCGAGCGGCCGCGTGCGGCCGGCGTACCGCAAGATGCTGGCCGACGTCGCGGAGGGGCGAGTCGGCGCGGTTGTGGTGTGGAACCTGGACCGGTTGCACCGACGGCCGATCGAGCTGGAGCACTTCATGACGCTGGCCGACGAGCATCACCTGGCGCTGGCCACCGTCTCGGGCGACGTCGACCTGTCGACGGCACAGGGGCGTCTGATCGCCCGACTGATGGGAGGCGTCGCAGCGCACGAGACCGAACACAAGAAAGCGCGTCAGCGGCGCGCGGCACGCCAGAAGGCTGAATTGGGCAGGCCCAAGTGGCGCACCGCATTCGGGTACCTTCCCGAGACGCGGCACCGTGAGGACGACGACGGCACCCGCCAGCCCGACCCGGTGACGGCCCCACTGGTGCGTCAGGCGTACGCCGCGGTGCGGGCGGGCGCGTCTCTCAACGACATCTGCCGACTGTTCAATGATGCTGGCGCGCATGGACTTAACGGCCGACCGTGGACGCCCTCGACGGTCAGCCTGTTTCTGCGGTCACCGCGGAACGCGGGCCTGCGTAGCCACATTCACCACTGCTCGACGCTGAAATGCCCGACCGATCACCCGTGCGGCATGAACGGCAAGACCGAGATTGTCGGCCGCGGCACGTGGGAGCCGTTGGTTGATGAATTCGTATGGCGCTCAGTGCAATCGGTACTCGATGCCCCTGGCCGCCGCCCGGGCCCGAAGTCGGTGACCAAACATCTGTTGACGGGGATGCTGCTGTGCGGCAAACCCGACTGCCCGGGACGACTCGGCGGCAGATGGGTTATGTGGCAGACCGGTGGCCAGCCGGGGCGGGCCAAGGCCGGGCAGGTCAAACACCCCGGCGGCGAGCGCGGCCACTCCATCACCTACACCTGCAAGGCGTGCCGGGGCGTCTCAATGCGCGCCGACGACGTGGAACCGCTCGTGTTCGGCGTGGTGGCGGCGCGGCTGGCCGAACCCGACGCGGTCGACCTGCTCAAGCTGCCCCAGCACGACCAGGCGGCCACCGAACGGCTGCGCGACGACCGCACCGCCCTGACCGCGAAGCTGGATCGGCTGGCCATCGACTACGCGGCCGAGCTGCTGACCGCACGCCAGGTCAAAGTTGCCACCGACCAGATTCAGGCCGAGATCGACGCCATCGACCGGCAGGAACAGGACCAGGACCGGCTACGCGTCATGGACGGGCTGCCGCTGGGCACGCCCGAGGTGGCGCAGGCACTGGCCGAGCTGACGCCCGGCCGGTATCGGGCCGTGGTGGACCTGGTGTGCACCGTCACGGTGCTGCCCGTAGGCAAGGGGCGTCGGCCTGATGCCCAGCCGCGCGACCGGCTGGCGATCGACTTCCGCCAGTAGCGCCACTCCCGAACATCCCCCGCGACACGCCGTCGCGGGGGATTCTTCTGTTCTGCTCGGGTGCCGCTTGAGTGGCAACGGCTTTGACGTATCAGTCGAGCGCAACCCAGGCGGTCGTTATAGGCAACTAGACAAACATGTTGCGTGACAGCATGTTTCGTTAACTGCGGCTCAGATTGTTAATGGTCCCAGGTGGTCCCATCGGGGTACCTTCGACCGCGAAGCACACCCAACCACCATGGGCCAGTCCAAACGCCATAGGGCACAAACGAGGACAGGCAGACCATGAAACGGAGCCGTGTCCTTGGGCACTACCGACGAACCAACACGACCGCTGACCGTCGCTCAGCTGGCCCGAGAAGCGGGCTGCTGCAACAAGACAATCCGCCGCAGGATCGCCGACGGCACACTACCGGCCTTCAAGGTGGGGTGGGAATGGCGGATCCTGCGCGCCGACGCCGACGCCTTCATGGCACCAGCGCCGCCCGACCAGCGCCCCGCTCCCCGTCGGAGCGCGAAATGACCAGCCCCACAACAACGTCCGGAACAGCCGCACTGACGGACGCGGACCGCGAGTGGATCGCCAACCTGGTAGCGACGGCACCACGATTCACCACACAGCAGCGCGACCGGCTGGCCGAACTGCTGCGGCCAGTGCGGCGGGCTGGAGGTGACGGTGCGCCAACACCTTCCGCGAAATGAGCAAGGCACCGCCCCCGCAAGGCGGTGGACCTGATGTGGGGACGAGTGGACGACAAGCTGCACTCCCACCACAAGCCCCGCAAGGCAGGGCTGGAGGCGATGGGGTTGTGGGCCGTGTGCCTGTCGTACAGCGGCGATCAATTGACCGACGGATGGGTACCCGAGTGGTACGTCACAACGTGGGCGCCGGGGGTAAAGGGCAAGCGGTTGGCCGCCAACTTGGTGCAGGCGGGGCTATGGGAACCCAGCAGACGTGACGGTGAAAAAGGTTGGATGTTCCACGATTACGCGCGGTACAACCCATCTCGGGACAAGGTGCTGGCTGATCGGGAAGCTGAGCGTCTTCGGAAGGCCAAGTGGCGTGAATCTGCTGCTCTGCAGCGTGCTCGCGAGGAGGCTGACGATGCCAGCGGCACCTGAGCGTGATCGGTTGTCCCGGTGGTTGTCCGGGTCGATGTCCCGGTGGGACACCCGCCGGGAGTCCGGAGTACCCGACCCGACCCGACCCGACCCGAGTCTGTTGTTACGTCGGGTGCCCATCGTCAAAAGCTTTGCAGCGGGCGCTGCGCGCCCTCGCCACACCGTTCGCGGAACCGCTCGCAAGCTCGCGAACCCGCGACGGATCGAGCACGTCGTGCCGTCGGGTGAGCGCGCCGCGACACCCATCGAGACGGGGATGCATGAGGCCGACGGTCGTCATCGGCACTCGGCCCGACTGAAAGCCGCGACCGACAACGCAAATCAGCGACCTTGTTCAGACCCAAGGGGCGCGCAGCGTCCCGCGGGAGCAGCCGTCACCAGATCCGGGAACGGTACTAGGGCCTGGAGTTTGGCGGCGTGCTTAGCAATTGCTACCGAGGTGCCACGGTGATGCCGGGTCCAGTAGCCGACGCCTACGTCGGCGCGCTCGAGGTGCCGTGCTCGTCATGCGGGGCAGAGGTCGGCCAGTACTGCGCGACGCCCGACGGACGCCTGCGGCGCTGCCCGTGCGTGACCCGCTGCGCGTCGATCCCCGCGGAACTGAGGTCGTCGGACCCAGACGGCGATTCCGGCGCGGCAGCGACGCGCTCAGCCTCGAAATCCGCGCCGCTGCAGATGGGCTACCCCGACATCACGGAGCCGCGTCACCAGAGGAGCGATCTGTGACGGCCGACGCGCTGCTGGCGGCGCTCGGCTACCCGCCCCGGCTGGCGGGCGCGGCGTGCGTCGGCCGGCATCAGCTGTTCGACGCGACGGGCGACGACCCGGCCAGCCTGCACCGCCAGGAGCAGGCCATCGCGTTGTGCCGCGCGTGCCCGGTACTGGTGCCGTGCGCCCGCTGGCTGGATTCCCTTCCGCCACAACAACGTCCGCTCGGCATCGTCGCCGCGCGGGTCATCACCACAACGACTGGAGGACCCCGGTGACCGACAACCCCATCCACAACCCTTGCGACGTTCCCGATTCCGTGGCGCCGGGCCGCGCGGACTTCTACCGTGTCGCCGCGGCCGTCGCGGCTGACGACCGTGACGGCATCGCCCAGGTGCTGGCCGAGCTGTCGCTGCTGCACCCAGCGGCATGGCAGTCGGTGATCGGGGCGGCAGCGGCCGAGTACGTCGGACTGCTGGTGCACCTCAACGGCGGTGACGTCGACGCGGTGGCGGCCAAGCTGACGGCCGAGGCGTTCACCGCGCTGGATCACGCCAACGACGTCGCGGACCGCCACGGCCGGTAACCCGCCAGGGTCGGGGATCTGTTGGTGCCCCGCGGATCCGGCGTATGCTGCCGGGTACGCGGGTCACCGCCAGCCCTGGCACTGGGCGGGTGATTCAACCGATCGGCCAGCCCTGGCACTGGGCGCGAATAGGCAACCGCGAGATGGTCGGCCCCGGCACGGGGCGCGTCGAATCCTCATTCTCTCTGCGCTGTTCGCGCTGAATCATGCTGCGCGGCAGCCTATTTGCCCAGGAGGCAACAATGGTCGATCAAGTAGTTCAGACCTTTCATGACCAGGTTCTCAAGGCGAGTCACCCCGACGGCGCGGCAACGGCTTCGCGGCTGATCTTGGCGCACCTGCACAACGACGGCGACGCAGTCGCTTCGACGCTGAAGCAGATCGAGGACAACGAGTTCCCCGAGTGGCTGACCGTCGAGGCGATGCTGGCGGCGGTGGCGGTCGCGGCGCACAACCTGATCGTCGCTCGCGGCGGGCGTGACGAGGCGGCGGCGGAAGTCACTGCGTGGCTGGATCGTTCGCACGAGACCGAAGGAGCGGCGCTGTGAACGTGGCCGAAATGGTCGCCCGGAATCAGCGGCATCTCGACACCGTGGACCGCTTGATCGAACAGCGGAGCGGCATCACCGACACGGCGAAACTGGAGGGCCGCGAGTACCTGACGCCGGCCGAAACTCAACGGTTCAGCGACCTGACCAGTCAGATCGACGCCGAACTCAAGCTGGTCAAGGACACCACCGACGAGATCGACCGATCAGGCGCGCTGTCGAAGGGCGGTTCTGCTGTCCGTCGTGCACACGCCAAGGGACACAAGGGTGGGACGTGGGCATCGCGGGCCGCCGCGGCGCTCGGCACCGGGGAGTCCCGCGGAATCGCCAGCGGCAGTGTGGATGTGCCTACCTTGGTGGAAGCCGAGGTAGCGGCGATGGATCGGCCTGCCCGGCTGATCGACCTGCTGACCAGCCGAAAGAACCTCCAAGGCAACGCCTTCGAGTACTACCGGCAGTCGGTCCGCACGAACAACGCCGCCCCGGTGGCTGACAACGCAGTCAAGCCCACCAGCACGTTCACGGTCGACCCGATCGAGGACCGCTGCCGCGTCATCGCCCACCTGTCGGAGCCCGTGCCGATCCGCCTGTTCGCGGATCACCACGACCTCGAGCAGTGGCTGGACGACGAAATGGCCGAGGGCGTACTCGATGCCATCGAGCGCGAAGTCATCAGCGGCGACGGCACTGGCGAGCACATGACGGGCCTGCTGCACGTCGCCGGCACCACGGCGGTCGCGTTCGACACCGACATGCCGACGACGCTGCGGTCGGCCGTCACGGCGATGCAGCTCAAGGGCGTCACCCCGACCGGTTGGGTGCTGCACCCTAACGACGCGGAGCGCATCGACTTGCTGCGCTTCCCGTGGGGCGGTGCAGCCGAAGCCGACGCCGGGTTCCTGCTCGACGGCTACCAGAACACCAACGCGGGCAGCGCCAACGTGTTCGGGCCCACGTCGCCGCGTGTGGTGTCGGCGTCGGTACCGGAAGGCACTGCCGTGCTGGGTGATTGGGCACAGCTGCGGCTGTACGTCCGCGAGGATGTGCGGCTCGACATCGACGCTGGTGGCGTGCTGTTCACCAAGAACCAGGCAATCGTCCGCGCTGAGGCGCGTGTCGGCGTCGGTGTGCTCAAGCCTGCATCGTTCGCCGTCATCGACCTCACCCCGTAACGGTGGACGACTGGGAGGGGTTCGTGACGGTCGAGGAAGCGGCGCAACGAATGTCGCTGACCGAGGATCGGGTGCGGCAGCTCGCGCGGCAACGTGTGTGGCGGTCGCGCACCTGGTGCGGCGTGTTGTTCGTTGAGCCCGCCGTCACGAACTACTCCTGACAGACCGGCACCCCGGCGGCCCGTCTTCCCGCTGGCGCGGTGCCGAACCGGTGGCCGTGGTGCGCCTGTCCCTGTTGGGGCGCGCCACGGCCACCGGCCCATACCCCCCCATGCCCCGGGGCAGCGTTCCGATCGACAACAACAACGGCACATCGCAATCGTTGGAGGCCAACACCATGACGGCACGCAACACTGGCTTCGACCGAGGCCAGCACCACTACAAGGACCTCAAGCGCCAGTACCGCCAGGAGTGCCGCGAGCGCAATGACGAGTGCTGGCTGTGCTTCCGGCGCATCGACTACAGCCTGGAGTACCCGCACCCCGAGTCGTTCAGCGTCGACCATGCCGAGACCGTGACGGCACATCCCGAGCTGGCCGACGACATCCACAACTTCCGTCCGTCACACCTGGTGTGTAACCAGATGCGCGGTGATGAGGAACCACACCTCGATATCGGTGAGCCGTCCGAAGTCTGGTGATCCCGCACCACCCGGCCCAACCCCCGCGGCCGGGCTCCCACGGCCCCATTGGCGGGGGGTACCGGCAAAGTCGGCCGGCATGAGGGACCGCCCCTGCCGACCGGTAGGGGTCTTACCCCCCCGGCAAAAGGTCAGAAAAACGGATGGCAGCACGCACTGCCGCGCAACGCTTTCCAGACGGGTCGGTCGACACACCGAATCGCCTGGTCAGCAACACATTCCGTGGGCTTCACCGAACGACCGGTGCGCCAACGAATTCTGTTCACTTTTCGTGCCGTCACCGGTTGTCCGTTCGGTTGATCGGTTCGATATGCGAATGCGGCACGAGAGTCACACCCCGGCGCTACGGTGAGGGCGTGGGGGCGACGGGCTTGGAGGTGCGACTGCACCAGGGGCGCGAGCGTGCCGAGGTATCGACATTCACTCGGACGCTCGACCAAATTGTGTTGTCGCTGCGGGAAGTGGACCAGGTGTATCTGCTCCGCGGCACCCGTGCGACTTGGGTCCTGGACCATCTTGAGCACCGAAGCGATGATCTGGTCGTTCGCTTGAAGCCGCGCAACGTTCCGTCGCGGCGTGACGTATCCGACATGATGGTGCCGGTCAAGGCGCTGGTGGACGGTGCGGAGGTGTTGCAGGAGCGCCCAGCGGTTCCGGAGTTGTTCGCGACGAAGACGGTCACGCGGTTGGCTCAGCTGGCCACGCCGACTGTTGGCGTCGCGGGCGTTTCGTTGGCCGAGTACAACGGCAGCACGGGCGACCTCGTGGAGCTGGACAACGCGGTGAAAGACAATGCGGCCGCTGCGGTGAAGCCTGTTCACTATTCCTACGGATCGGTGACGGGCACCCTTTCGGCGCTGAGGCACGTGCAGCGGCGCGGCGGCGGGGTATACGTGACGCTGCGCGATGACATACAGCGCCAAGCCATTACGGGATTCGTCGGGGAGTCGCAAACTGAGCAGTTACGCCTGCTCTGGCGCCATCGTGTGCTGCTGGGCGGGATCATCAAGCGCAACTCCAACGGCCAGCCCATCCACATTGACGTCGACCGTATCGAGCAGATGCCCGAAGACAACGCCGGTCGGCCATCGACTGACGAGCTGCTCGGCATAGCCGCCGGCTGGCTGGGCGACATGTCGGTAGACGAGTTCATCGAGCAGCTGCGCGATGGCTAAGCGCAAGGGCGAATCACCGCCGCTGATCTACGTGGACACCTGCGTGTATTTGGACCTGCTGACTCAGGAGCCCCTGCCGCACCCGAGGACGAGCGACCCTCGGTGGAAGGCAGCAAAGGAGCTCCTGGACGCCGTGAATGACGGTCGGGTGACATTGGGTACCTCAGCCCTGGTCGACGCCGAGGTGGGCCGATTCGCGGCTCAACGCGACGATGGCGAGACGTTTCTCAAGAAGGTGCGCGGTTGGTTTGACGCACGCGATTGCAAGTACACCGACGTAGACAGGGTGCTTGCCCGCGACGCCGCTCGGCTGGCAAAGGAGTGGCGAGACTATGCCGAGGCCCGCAAGAAGATGAAAGGCGCAGACGCCATGCACCTGGCGGCTGCGATTCGCCTCGGCTGCGATTACCTGATGACCGGTGACGGCGGTTTCCCTGTTGGGCAAACGGTTGAAGGTGTGAAAGTCAGTTACACCGAGGTGGTTTGGCAGCAGACCATATTCGAACTCGCGGAATTCGATCATTCTTGAGTCAGTCGGTGTGCTGACTACATCACAGCGGACGAAATTCGCTCCCCGCGGGTGGGGAAAATTTCCGTCCGTGAATAACACTCCCCACCGAGGATGAATAGCCTTGTGCCACATTGTTTTTGGCCACTATTGGAGCTAGCTTCACCACCATGACGACCGACTACACGCCGCCAGATGACCCGGCTGACCCTGCTGCAGCCGCGCTGACCCACCTGATCCTGGAGCCCGAAACTACCGGCATCGCAACGTCTCGCGTGGAGTTGCAACAGCTGGCCGCGCTGCTCGACGCAGCGGATGCGTTCGCCGGTTTGCGCTGGTGCGACGCCATGGACGCCGCGGGCATCGTCGCGTACAACGTGGCAGACGGCCGTCCCGCCGGGCAGCTGGCGGACCTTGCGGCCACGGTGCGAGCGGGCGGCACAGGGTGGTCCGACCCCGCTCGGGTGGCCCGGCTGTTCACCATCGCCGCGGAGTGCGCCAGCAGGCTGTGACGGGGTGCAGCGCCGTGGCGGACCCTGCTCGACATAGGTCCCGATCCCGCCGCGGCCTCACCGACCCGTTTGGCTGCACCGCCCGTCACGTTACCCCGCGGGCCGGTGCGGGCGTGTCAGCCTGCGGTATCTTCGCTGGTCAGACCGTCGCCTGAGTCGTTGGCTAGAAGTGTCATCATGCCAGTTGGTGTCACCACCTACTCAAAACATTCCACGGCTGGACCGACCACCAATACCCCGACGGCACCGTCGTCTGGGTGGCCCCCACCGGGCACACCTACATCACCAAACCCGAAGGCGCCCACTGGTATCCCCAACTGGCCACACCCACCGGCACACCCGAGATCAGCGAGGAACCGCCACGAACCCCTGGCCGCGGTCACTGCATGCCCAAACGCAAACGCACCCGCGCCCAAGAACGCCAACAACTCGTCAACCAAGCACGCATGCTCAACGAAGAAACCATCGCAGCCGAGGAATGGCGCCGCTGCCGCGAACTCGAAATGGCCCTCGCGGCAGAAGCCTGGGATGAACCCGCACCGTTCTAGACGGCCATCGCGGCATACCCCTCGGCGAGTGCTCGTAGCTGCGCCGCACCATCGCCGGCGTAGGACGAACCGTGCATGAGGGCAAGCGTCGACGGGTTCAACACGGCGAGCTGCTCGAGCGTCGGAGCGAGGTTCGTCGTCAGTCCGGTGGCGTGGAAGATGGCTTCCGCCTCGAGCGCTGGAGCCACGCAATCGGATTCGGTCAGCGGTGGGCAGTGTCCGGTGTGGGTGAAGAGGTCACCGGCGAGCAGGGTGGAGGTCGTTTCGTCGAACCACAGCCCGGCCTCCCAATTATGCGGAACATGCGGTGTGGCAATGAATCTGAGTCGGTGGCCGCCGATGTCCAGCGCCGTGTCGGGGGCGGGGACGGGAGGCCGGTCGCACATGTCGACCAATGACAGCATCAGTGCCAGCCCGCCGTGCACGACCTCGGCATGCGGCGCCGCGGCCAGCATGAGGTTCATCGCGCCGCACTCGTCGGCTTCGAGGTGGCCGAACGAGATCCAGCGCAGCTTATGCAGTGGCATGACTCGGCTGATGGCATCAGACACGAGTGGGAAAAGTTGTCGTTGGCCGCAATGGAAGAGAAAGGGCTCGTCGCCGGTAAGCAGGAATTGGTTGAACGTGAAGCCGTTCTCGGTGATGTCCGGAATCCAGGTGGAGAGCCGATAGATGTCAGGCGCAATCTCATCGACTGCCGTGTGCGGGTCGGCATTCATCTCACCATGGTGCGCCCGGAGTGAGGGCTGCGGCAGTGCATTCGGCGAAGCGCCCGGCGGCCGGCCGGTCGATCTGCGCGAAATTGACTGCGATGCCGTTTATCTCGGAGCCGGAGTGTTGGGGAAAGGCCGAAAGCGGCGAGACGAGCAGGCCATCGGCGCGGAGCAGTTCGGCAACGTCGCGATCGGGGCGGCCATCGGGCAGCAGGATGGCGACATGCAGGCCGGCCTGAACGCCGAGAACTTCGAGGTCGGGGCAGCGTGCCTCGAGTTCGGTGATGAGAATGTCTCGGCGGCAACGGTATTCGCGGCTTGCTCGCGCCAGGTGCCGCTGGAGCTCGCCGCCGCTGATCAAGGCGGTGAGGGCGATGCGCGCGATGGTGGCGACCGCGAGGCGGTGCTCGCGAAGGTAGGTCTGGACCGCGTCGTGCAGGGGCAGTGGCGGCACCAACCAGGCGGCGCCCAGGCTCGGCGCCAGCATCTTGGACGCGGTGCCGACGTAGGCGACGTGTTCTCCGGCGCCGGGAATCGACCGGATTGCCGGCAGCGGTGCGACGCCGTAGCGGAACTCACCGTCGTAGTCGTCTTCGATGATGATCGACCCGGTGCGCTTGGCCCACGCCACGAGCGCGGCCCGCCTGTTCACCGAGAGCCGGTGTCCGAGCGGGTACTGGTGAGCGGGTGTGGTGTAGACGATGCCGGCCTCGTCGCCGAGGCTGTCGACGCAGAGCCCGTCGTGGTCGACGGGGACGAAAACCAGATCCAAGCCGGCGCGGCTGAATTCGTCAGCGGCGGCGGGATAGCAGGGTGACTCGAGATAACAGCGGGTGAGGCCGCTGACCGCCGCCAGTGCCTGAAATGCCGCGGTCGAACCGGGAACGTCGAAAACCGTGTCGGTGTCGACACCCCGATTGGTGCGCAGGTGGTGCGACATGGCGGCGGTGAAGGAATCGTCGGTGTCCTGCCACGGCGAGAGCGTCGTCGGCCGGGACGACGCCGCGGCCCGCCACGCGCGGGTCCATGCCCGCATGTCGATGAGCCCGGTGTCGGGGGTACCGGGGCGCAGATCGACGGCGTCGACGTGGGGCGCCGTAGTTTGGGACGGCCGCACCACGGAGTCGTCCAGGCGCGGTGCGCGGCTGGATAGCCCGGCGCGGGCGGCTGCGGTGGCTCCGACGGTTGTCCGGGTTCCAGCACCGGGCACACCCTCGAGAAATCCGGCGGCCACCAGTTCGTCGTAGGCGGCCGCGACCATCGTTCGCGAGGCGCCGACCTCATGCGCGAGGGCGCGGGTCGACGGCAGCCAGTCGCCGTCGCCGACCTGTCCGGCGGCGATCAGCGCCACCAACTGACTCGCGATCGCCCTGGCGCTGAGATCGGTGGTGTCGAGGGGCAGATGGACCGCCCGTGTGTGCCGCGCCACCCAGTCAGAATACTGGCCTGCCAGAACTGGGTATTTCTGGCTGTTCCAACCAGGCCGCAATGATGATGGTGTGGACTCATGGAAAAGGTCACCCGCAAGTACGGTCGTCAGTCCACGGCGCGCGCCGCTCTCGAGGAGTTCCTCGATGGGCAGTGGTGGGGCGTGCTCAGCGTCGGCGATGTGGCCCGCTCGAACGGCAAGGTTCGCCCCCTTGCGGTGCCCACGCTGTACGTCCGTCACGAGGATCGGATTCTCATCCACGGTTCGACCGGTGCGGGCACGCTGGGCGTCAACGGCGCAGGGAAGCAGGTTGCCTTCTGTGTGACGGCCATGGATGCACTTGTGGTGGCGCACAGCACTTTTGACTCCTCGGTGCACTACCGCTCCGCGGTGCTGTACGGCGAGGTGGAACCCGCTCGTCGGGAGGATCGGGCGGCCCTGCTCGAGCGCTTCAGTGAGCTGCTGATCCCGGGCCGCACCGCTGAGGTGCGCGCGATGCTGCCGAAGGAGATCGCGGCGACCAACGTCATCTCCCTGCCGATCGTCGACGGCGACTGGGTGTACAAGGTCAACGGCGGCCCGCTGGCTGAGCCCGACGAGGAAACCGACGCGTGGGCGGGCATCGTGCCGTTCTCCGTCACGTACGGAGAGCCCCGGCGGGCGGAGTGGTCGACGGCCGAATTGCCGGATTCGGTGCGGGCGATGGTCGCCGCTGGAGGCGCCTGACCAGCGTCGACGGCCCCCGGTAGACATTTTTGGGGAATCGGGAATAGATCGCGAACTGCCCAGGTTGGACTCACCGACAACAAGTTGAGTGCAACAGACTCAAGTTCGGCTTGACAGACGGCCCCGTCCGATAGCAAGCTTGAGCGCAGTTCGCTCAGATCACCCAACAACGTCTATCAGGAGGCATCACTATGGCTCGTGCGGTCGGTATCGACCTCGGGACCACCAACTCTTGCGTCGCGGTGCTGGAGGGCGGCGACCCCGTCGTCGTTGCAAACTCTGAGGGCTCCCGGACCACCCCGTCGGTCGTCGCGTTCGCGCGTAACGGCGAGGTGCTGGTCGGCCAGCCCGCCAAGAACCAGGCCGTGACCAACGTCGACCGGACCGTCCGTTCGGTGAAGCGCCACATCGGCACCGACTGGACCATCGACATCGACGGCAAGAAGTACACCTCGCAGGAGATCAGCGCGCGCACGCTGCAGAAGCTGAAGCGCGACGCGGAGGCGTACCTCGGTGAGGACATCACCGACGCCGTCATCACCGTCCCGGCGTACTTCAACGACGCTCAGCGTCAGGCCACCAAGGAAGCCGGCCAGATCGCCGGCCTGAACGTGCTCCGCATCGTCAACGAGCCGACCGCGGCCGCCCTGGCCTACGGCCTCGACAAGGGCGAGAAGGAACAGACCATCCTGGTCTTCGACCTCGGTGGTGGCACCTTCGACGTCTCGCTGCTGGAAATCGGCGAGGGCGTCGTCGAGGTCAAGGCGACCTCCGGTGACAACCACCTCGGTGGTGACGACTGGGACCAGCGCATCGTCGACTGGCTCGTGGAGAAGTTCAAGGGCACCAGCGGCATCGACCTGACCAAGGACAAGATGGCCATGCAGCGTCTGCGTGAGGCTGCCGAGAAGGCCAAGATCGAACTGAGCTCGAGCCAGAGCACCTCGATCAACCTGCCGTACATCACGGTCGACGCCGACAAGAACCCGCTGTTCCTCGACGAGCAGCTGACCCGCTCGGAGTTCCAGCGCATCACCCAGGATCTGCTGGACCGCACCCGTAAGCCGTTCCAGCAGGTCATCAAGGACGCCGGCATCTCGGTCTCCGACATCGACCACGTGGTCCTCGTCGGTGGCTCGACCCGTATGCCCGCCGTCACCGAGCTGGTCAAGGAACTGACCGGTGGCAAGGAGCCCAACAAGGGCGTCAACCCGGACGAGGTCGTCGCCGTCGGCGCCGCGCTGCAGGCCGGTGTGCTCAAGGGTGAGGTGAAGGACGTTCTGCTGCTTGACGTCACCCCGCTGTCCCTCGGTATCGAGACCAAGGGTGGCGTGATGACCAAGCTGATCGAGCGCAACACCACCATCCCGACCAAGCGGTCCGAGACCTTCACCACGGCCGACGACAACCAGCCGTCGGTGCAGATTCAGGTCTTCCAGGGCGAGCGTGAGATCGCCGCGCACAACAAGCTGCTCGGCAGCTTCGAGCTGACCGGCATCCCGCCGGCCCCGCGCGGTGTGCCGCAGATCGAGGTCACCTTCGACATCGACGTCAACGGCATCGTGCACGTGACCGCCAAGGACAAGGGCACGGGCAAGGAGAACACGATCAAGATCCAGGAAGGCTCCGGCCTGTCCCAGGAGGAGATCGACCGGATGATCAAGGACGCCGAGGCGCACGCCGAAGAGGACAAGAAGCGTCGCGAAGAGGCCGACGTCCGCAACCAGGCCGAGTCGCTCGTCTACCAGACGGAGAAGTTCGTCAAGGACCAGCGTGAAGCCGAGGGCGGCTCGAAGGTCCCCGAGGAGACGCTGACCAAGGTCGACGGTGCCATCGCCGAGGCCAAGACGGCGCTCGCCGGCACCGACATCGCCGCCATCAAGACGGCCATGGAGAAGCTGGGCGTCGAGAGCCAGGCCCTGGGCCAGGCGATCTACGAGGCCACTCAGGCCGAGCAGGCCGCCGGCGCCGGTGCGGGTGCTCCGGGTGGCGCCGCCGCAGATGACAACGTCGTGGACGCCGAGGTTGTCGAGGACGATCAGGAGAACAAGTGAGCCAGGACGATTCGCACGAGCCGGTGACCATCACCGACAAGCGGTGCATCGATCCGGAAACCGGCGAACCGCGTGAGGGCGCTCCGGCGTCGGCCCCTGAGGGGTCGGCGCCGGGCTCCCCGGCCACTGGTCAAGGTGGCGAGGCCGCGGAGGCTCCGGTGACCGACGAAGCCGCCGAGCTGAAAGCAGACCTGCAGCGGCTGAAGGCCGAGTACGACAACTACCGCAAGCGGTCGGTCCGTCAGGAGCAGGCCGCGGCCGAACGGGCCAAAGCGGTTGTCGTGCACCAGTTCTTGCCGGTGCTCGACGACCTCGAGCGGGCCCGCGCCCACGGCGATCTGGAGTCCGGACCGCTGAAGTCGGTGGCGGACAAGCTTTCCGGTGCGCTGGAGGGCCTAGGGCTGACGTCGTTCGGCGCCGAGGGCGACGCGTTCGACCCGTCGCTGCACGAGGCCGTTCAGCACGAGGGCGACGGCTCCAACCCGGTGTTGGGCACCGTCATGCGTCGCGGCTACAAGCTCGGTGAGCAGGTGCTGCGGCACGCGTTGGTCGGTGTCGTCGACGCCGAACCCGCAGCTGATGCGCCCGACACGCCCGCCAATACCGACGCTGCGACCGAACAGAAATCAGAATCAAACGAGTAACCGAGCGACGCTGAGGAGGTGACGCGACATGGCTCAACGTGAATGGGTCGAGAAGGACTTCTACAAGGAACTCGGCGTCACCTCTGACGCCACCAAGGATGAGATCAAGCGCGCCGCGCGCAAGGTGCTGGCCGACAACCATCCGGACCGCAATCCGAACAACCCCGCGGCCGAGGAACGCTACAAAGCGGCGACCGAGGCCAAGGAGATCCTGACCGACGACACCAAGCGTGCCGAATACGACGAAACCCGGCGGCTTTTCGCCAACGGTGGATTCGGCCGCCGGTTCAGCGGCGGCGGAGGCGGCTTCGGAGGTTTCAGCGGCGACGCGTCGGAGTTCAACCTGGGCGACCTGTTCGACCAGGCGGGGCAGACCGGCGGCGCCAACATCGGTGACCTGTTCGGCGGCCTGTTCGGCCGGGGCGCGCAGCAGCCGCGCCCCAGCCGTCCGCGCCGCGGCAACGACCTGGAAACCGAAACCGAGCTGAGCTTCCTGGAAGCGACCAAGGGCGTGGCCATGCCGCTGCGCCTGACCAGCCCGGCACCCTGCACCAACTGCCACGGCAGTGGCGCGCGCCCGGGCACCAGCCCGAAGGTGTGCCCCAACTGCAACGGCGCCGGCGTCATCAACCGCAACCAGGGTGCGTTCGGCTTCTCGGAGCCGTGCACCGAATGCCGCGGCACGGGCTCGATCATCGAGCACCCGTGTGACGAGTGCAAAGGCACCGGCGTCTCCACCCGGACGCGCACCATCAACGTGCGCATCCCTCCGGGTGTCACCGACGGTCAGCGCATCCGGCTGGCCGGGCAGGGCGAAGCGGGTCTACGCGGGGCGCCCTCGGGCGACCTGTATGTCACCGTGCACGTCCGGCCCGACAAGGTGTTCGGCCGTGACGGCGACGATCTCACCGTCACCGTTCCGGTGAGCTTCCATGAATTGGCATTGGGGACAACGCTTTCCGTGCCGACGCTGGAAGGCAAGGTTGGCGTCAGGGTGCCCAAGGGCACGTCCGACGGCCGCATCCTGCGCGTGCGTGGGCGCGGTGTGCCCAAGCGCGGCAGCGACGGCGGTCATGGCGACCTGCTGGTCACCGTCAAGGTGGCTGTGCCGCCGAACCTCGAGGGTGAAGCGGCGGAGGCGCTTGAGGCGTACGCAAAAGCAGAGCGGGCCAGTGGATTTGATCCGCGGGCCGGTTGGGCGGGGTCGCTATGAGTGCCCGGCGTAAGACAGAGGAAGCGCGGACCTTCCTGATTTCGGTGGCCGCCGAGCTGGCCGGTATGCACGCACAGACGTTGCGGACATACGACCGGCTCGGCCTGGTCAGCCCCCAACGCACCTCGGGCGGCGGTCGGCGCTATTCGCAGCACGACGTCGACCTGCTGCGCGAGGTGCAGCGCCTGTCCCAGGACGAGGGCGTCAACCTGGCCGGCATCAAGCGCATCATCGAGCTGACGAATCAGGTCGAGGCGTTGCAGGCCCGGCTCGCCGAGGTGACCGCCGAACTCGAACGCGTCCGCAAGCCCAGCACGGCGTTGGTGCTGTGGGAACCGCGGCGGCGGGGGAATTCGCAGCGGAGCTGAACCCCAGCGGTTCAACGGGTTTGGCGGTCCACCTCGTCAGGTGTGTAGAAGAACTCGCGGTCGTCGTCACGGTCGTCGAACATGCCGGCTTGTTCCAAGAGTTGGAAAAACACTCGATAGAGCCGACGGTAGATCACGAGTTCTTGATCGATAAGCGCTGCCACCCAGGGGTTGTGCTCGGGTGTGGCAGCCAGCCCGCCGACGCAATCGAATTGCACCCGAAGAGGAATCTGGTCGCGGTGGGTTGTGAAAATTTCGCCAGCGGCAAGCAATACCCCGTAGAACGGGTCGTTCGACAGCGGTGGGATAGGGCCAAAATCGACGTCCAAGAACGCAAATGTGGCGCGTCTGATGCAGTCGGCAGACGCGATGGTGACGCGGCTCAGGTCCTTGTTGTCAGCCGCGGCGACGACGTCGACAGTTACGTTGAACCAGGACCGCTGCCGCCGCCAATGACCGAGAATGCGCTGGACCCATTCTCCGATCTCTGGCGCACCGCGCTCGAACAGCTTTAGGGCGTGCCGGTCGATCGACTCGATCGTGCTGTCTGCCTCGACGTTCAGCACCCACGGTTCACGTAGATGAGCTATTCGACCGACTACCTCACGGCTGGCAGCGCCGACCGCAGCTGCTCGGCTGACATCGTCGTCGCTGGCGATGGCCGACAGCAATTGCGTGTCCATGTGCTGATACAGCTCAGGGAAGACTTCGAACGGCCGGACGGCAGTCCGCTCCCATCCCTCACTGTGGTCGTTCACGCTTGAACACTGCCAAGAACAGGATTCGTGGCGTCCTGACAGATCGACGAAACATGTTGCCAGTAAATCCAATCCGACATGGCCTCGCGCTGCGCGGCCACATGCGGTGCGGTGTACGCCTTATACAGCTCGATGCTTTGCATATGGTCGGCGTAAGCGATGAGCTTGATCAGATGGTCGATCGGACCGTTGGTGCCAGTGGTGCGCAGTAGTGGCTTGATGGTCTCGACCCAGAGCTTCATCGTCTGTTTGGCGTCGGGTGGGGCATCCTGCACCGGGCGAGGCGGCAGCGCCTCGTACAGCGTGACGTCAGACCATTCCTCCAGTCGCGCAGCGGCTTCGGGCGCGATCACTTGCAGCCGGGACCGACCCTGCATGGTGCCATCGGCGGGGATGTCGTCAGGCGCCAGCTCTTCGGCATGCATGCTCGACTTGTATGGCTTGACCTCTTCTGGCGTGCCGATGATCGCGCGTAGCGTCTTGCCGTGGAACTGTGCCCACCCTTGCAGCGCCAGGAATGGGACATTCACCCACCGGCCGCGTTCAGCCGGTGGGATTGCCTCGTCTGCGCTGACCAGCGTCACCTGACCCGGCAGTTTCACGCCATCTGGGATGTAGCCGATGCCGTACGAATTGGCCGCGAGAATTTGGCCCTCGGACGTGACCCCAACCGCCCACGTGAACTGATAACTCGCCGCCGGAATAGACGGCGGCGCATGCAATGCCGCGGAAATGCGCCGCGCGATCTCGATGTCTGCGTCGGTGTTTCCTGCTGACTTCCGTTGCAGAAGACCGGCTTTGGCTGCTGCTGCCATGGCGTCGCGCTCTGCGCGCGCCGGGCTGACGGGGATCGGCGCGGCTGCGGCAGCAGCCTGCTGGTTGCTTGTGCCGGCTGCGGCGACACCTGGACCTGCAGGCGCCGTTGGCCCGGGTTGCGCCACTGGTGCTGCCGGCGAAGGTGTCGGCGCTGGGCCTAGCGGCGCTGCGGGCGCAGCCGGCGTTGCAGCAGCTGGGCCACCGACGGGACCGCCACCGCCTGCCGCCGACGCGGCACCGACAGGAGCCGCGCTCGTTCCGGATGTGCCGCCGGCCGCACCAGTTGGTGTTGCCGGAGGCGGCGTCGTGGGTTGCTGCGTCGCTGGCTGGGCTGCGGCCAGTGGCTGCTGTGCATTCGCCGCGCTGTTCTGCAGACCTTGGCCGAACTGTTGCAACCCCTGCTGCAGAGGGTTGTTCGGTTGGCCGGTCGGGGTCTGCGCCCCGGTGGGCTGCCCGCTGGGGTTGCCTGACTGGGGTGTGCCGGAGCCACCGCCGGTTCCGAGGCTACTGGCTGAGCTGGGGCTTCCGCTGCTGGCGCTCGTGGATGGCGAGCCTCCGCCACTTGACGTGGCGGCTGTCGACCTGGGTCCTGATGGCGCTGCCGCGGGAACGCCGCTGGCGGTAGACGGGTTGGGGGCTTGAGCGACTGCCGATGTTCCTCCGGGTTTCGATGGTTGGTCGACTGCGGGGCCTTGTCCGGGTTTCGGTAGTTGTGGCGCCTGTTGCGGTGCTCCCTGAGGGGCTGCTTGAGGGGCTGCCGGCGTTCCTCCGGGTTTCGACGGTTGGTCGACTGCGGGGCCTTGTCCGGGTTTCGGTAGTTGTGGCGCTTGTTGCGGTGCTCCCTGAGGGGCTGCCGGGGTTCCTCCGGGTTTCGACGGTTGGTCGACTGCGGGGCCTTGTCCGGGTTTCGGCGCCGCCGGGGGTGCCGCCGGGGGCGCGGACGGCCCACTACCGGCCGGAGGAACCATGCCTGCGGGCGGCCCGGTTGGTAAGCCGTTGGCTAGCAGTTGGTCCCCACTCAGCTGCGGTTTATACGTTTCCGGAGGTGCGACCCCGTTGGCCGCTGCTGATATGACGCCGACGTTAGCTTTTAAGCATTCGGCCTTCTTGTCGCGCACCTTGGTTTCATAGTCAGGGTCATCTTGGGACAGTTTGGAAATGTAATCGAGCGCTGCTGATACATTTTTAGTAATCGTCGTTTTCGCGCTTATGGTGGTCTGTGATAGGTCGTAGTTCCAGTTCGTGGCCGCAGTAAGTTGCTTCTGTAATGCGGTGAAATTCTGGAGCAGAGAGCTGCCCTTGAGGTTGCCGGCGCCGGCTGCGTCGCCCGACCAAATTCCCCCACCGTTCGTGAATGTGTCTTTGTGCTTGCGGTCCCACGGGATAAGTCCTCGATTGACGAGGCTGTTGAGGGCACCGAGGCAATCTTGCGCAACTTGATAAAAGCGGCTTTCGCTTGCGTCGGTCCAGCCCCCAGGGTCCAACATCCCGTCGGCGCCACTCGGCTTTGGAATATCGCCCATTAATTCGCACCCGCAGCCTTGCATGCTGATGTGATTATTGCGGGCGCGCGCAATAAGACCATATACAAATTGAGGTCCGATGACGTGTAAGTGGGCATACCCTGGACGAACGCGCGTCCATACTGCACAGCCAACGTGCCAAAGTCTGCTGCAGTCGGGTTTGAATCCTTCCGCGTGAGTTGTTCATATGTGTCGATGGCGCGTGACAATATGGGCTTTACGGCGTCGTTGGTGGACTTGTCTTGAGGTGACCAACCACTGGCTGGAGTGTTGGAATCGATCTTGAGCCAATCTGCAAATATCGGATTGGAGGTCAATTCGTCTAATGTGCGACCCCATTCCAAGCATTGCAGGTCCGGGGATTTCATGAATATCTCGGGGCTGCTCGGACTACCGATTGGTGCTGTTTGCCCTGGGTTATCCGCTGGCGATACCAGCGGACCGCGAGTCGCCGCCGACCCGGAGCTTATCGCAGTGCAAATTCCGTTAATTACTGACGCGGTAGTTGCGGCGACGGCGTGAGCATTGTTGTCGGCTTGCGTATAGGTCGGAATGTGATCGACGAATATGCGCGTATAAGCGATGTACTGCTGATACAGCTCGCGTAGCACTCTGTGGGGCGTGAGTTTGGCGAGCGGCACAGTTTGATCGGCGGCGGTGCGCATCGCATCTCCGACTGACTTGTATAGGGACTGTATTTCGGGGGTCCACGCGCTTGCAGGAACTGACACGTCCCGCTTCCCCCAGTCGGTCTTTTCTGCATCGCCGACTATGTTGTTCACAGGTAGCCACGGCGCACACGAGGGGTCCTCGGTGATCACCGAGACCGGTCCGGTGTCGTTAGCGCTGGCAATGTCGGGTTTCGATCCTGATGTCGTCGTACCACCGCCGCCGTTATTGGAGCCATTGCCGCCGGCGCACGACACCGCCACCACAGCTGTTACCGCGATAACGGCGATCAGTGCGATCGCACCAAGGATCCACTTCAGTGGGCCCTTTTTCTGCGGAGCGGGCGCGGGACTCGGCCACTGCTGTTGCGGGTTCCATTGCCCCTGCGGACCCGGCCCCGGTTGTCCACCGGGGTACCCCTGCCAGTTTCCGGGCTGCTGTGGGGGCTGAGCGCCCCACGGGCCGGACTGCGGTGGCTGGGTCACAGTTGTTCCTCCACATTGGGTCGGGTCGGTGCCGCGTGGCGCGGTGCAGATGAGGACGGGGGGACGGGAGCAGCGTTTGAACCGTGGATCGGGGCGGCAGCATGCTTGCCCTCGACTGGGGCTTTTGGCTGGTCTTTCTCCGGCTGTGCTTGCGACTTATCTTCGGCCGACTTCTTCTCGTCGTCGCGTTTCTTGTCTTCGGCAGCCTTCTGCTCAGCATCTTCCGGCTTGTCCTTCTCGGACTCGCCCTTCTTGCCGGCCATTTGTCCGATCTGCTGACCTACTTGCTGGGCCATCTGCATCGCCGCTTGCGGGATCGACCCCGCTGCCTGGGCCATCTGCATGGGCATCTGCAGCATTTGACCGCCCATCTGGCCGAGCTGGCTCAGCTGGCTCATTGGATCGCCGCCAGCGCCAGGCGCGCCTGCTGCTGCCGCAGACGCTGCGCCGGCTTTGGCCGAGGTGGCACCGCCTCCGGCCGATCCGCCTCCGCTGCTTCCCCCTGGCACGCCACCGGCGCCGCCGCCCGATCCTTGGCCTGCCGGATCGTCGAGCTTTTGCTTCAGCACCTCAGCAGCAGCTTGTTGATCGGTCGTGGTGTAGGTAGACGCCGCATCCTTGATGTTGGCAGCGTAGGCAGCGGTCTCTGTTTTCAGCTTGGGCAAGCCAGTCGTTATTGGATCTGCAAACTTTGGGGCGTTGGTCGCCGCCGCAGAACTCAATTTGTCTGTGGCTGGCGGAACGTAAAACGCGGGCGCAGCAGGCACTGCATCCGACGCTGCCTGAAACGTCTGGCCGGCAGCGGCGAGTTGGGCAGTATCAACCTTCAACGTGGGCGTCATTTGATGCCCGCCCCGTGGCGCGCTGCCCCTAGCGAACGGTGACTACTCGACACCGAATTCCCCTCCCTGCGTCGGTCAGCCGAACTTGCCCTTGAGCTTCCCCTCGGCAGATTCCATCGAATCATGACCGCCCTGGATGGCGCCGATCAGCTTGTTCAAGGCTTCCAGCGCGGCGTCGGCCTTCTCGCCCCACGAGCGCTCAGCGTTTTGCCAACCCTCACGAGCTGTGCCGTGCCAGATGTCGCTGCTGACCATCTGAATCCGAGCGCGCTCCTCGACCAGAATGTCGTTCAACCGCTTGTGCTCATCCTTGAGGTCGCCGACCGTCTGCTCGATCTTCGCAAAGTGCCATTCCTGCTCGGCCATTGATGTCCCCCTACAGATGCATTGCTTGGGTCAGGCCTGCGGCCGCATTAGTGTCCGTCGATTCGTAGGCCGCAACCGCCGACTGCAGCTTCTCGGTAATCCCGTGTTGCTCAGTGCGCAGCGCGGCCATCGCCTTCTGGTAGCTGTTCAGAGCCACGGCGACGGCGTCGCCCGTCTCGCCCTTCAGAGCCTCGCCAAATGAGTCAATTGTGTGCCCGACTGTCTTCTCGTGTGACTCGAGGTGACCGATCGTCTCCTCAAGCTTCGCGACCTGATGCCGCAGCATCTGTGTATCGACCTTGACTACGTCCGCCACGCCGCCCCCCTTCGCACGCACACCCCGGAACGATTTTAGCCCCGGGGGCGTATCGGTCGTCCCAACTAGGATAGTCGGCTGACGTAGGGGGTACCTGCGCCAATTTGTCCCGCAACCGGCAATCCCGGCTAGTCGGTGCCATGTCGTTTTAGCTGGCGCATCCCGCCGCCGATAGGATGGTTGGGCTGTGTTGAGCCGCGGCCGGCCGCGCCGCTGCGGCCTCATCAATCCACGCCCAAGAACGATTTGGACCGGTGACCTCGACTCATACCGCTGCCCGAATGTGGCCCACCGCTGACGTTCGGTTGGGCGAGCTGGTGGCTGGGTTGGATGCCCTTGGTGCTCAACCTATTCCATATGGAACGTTGCCTGCTCGTGCGCAGAGCGCCTATAAGCACACTTACGTCACGTGGTCCGACATCGCTGATGCGACAGTCGGGGACCTCTTGCGGCACCGATCGATCGGCGTACGAACTGTCGAGTCGATCGTGATGGCGGCTCGCGCAGCGGTGAAACAGCACGAAGATGCAGCCGATCCACCTATGGCAACCGCTGCGGAGGCGGTCAATCGATTGCTGGAACGTCTCGACTGGCGTAACCGCAAGGTTCTTTTGGCGCGTGAATGGGCGCCGAAGAAGGTCACGCAGGACCGCCTGGCGACCGAGATCGGTGTGCATCCTACTTGGCTGTGGCGAAACGAGAGCAGGATCCGGTCGCGGTTCGCCGAATCGCTCGGAGAGCCAGCTCATTCGCAGGTGCGACAGTCAGCGGAGGCGTTGGGGCGTCGATTGGGTATCTATGTTCCGCGATCAACAGTCGATTCTGAGATACGTCAGTTGGGCCTCGAGCCGATGACTGAGCCTGCTTGGTTGTTGCTCTATGTGGCCGGGCCATACAGGGAGCGTGACGGCTGGTTCGAGAACGTTTCACACGATGGACGCCGGCGAGTCGATACCGCCGTGCGTGAGCGCTATCTCGCGGAGCCTGCTCCGACGCTGGGCGAATTGACGACGGTCCTGACGGCTGCGGGTGTGCGGGGCGACGCGGTTCCGGCGTATCTGGACCCACTCCCATTGCGAGAGATCGGTGGGGTATATGTCCGGTCGAGCGCAGGTCTGAGCGACAAAGTCGCCGCCGTGCTTCACTCGAACTCCGAACCGATGACTGCCGAAGAGATTTGTGCCGTCGTGGGCGACGAAACGTCTGCCCGCGCGGTACTGAAAGCCTTGCACGGCAAAGCGACCTTCGTTCGAACAAGTCGAACGCGATGGACACTGGCTAGCCGGAACGTCCCGGCTTACGGCGGCATCGCGCAAGAGCTGATCAGCCGTATCGAGGCTGCCGGCGGGCGCAGTCCGGTAAGAACCTTGCTTGACGACATGGTCGACGCTTTTCCGGACATCAAGGAAAGCTCGATTCGTACTTACTTGGCGACTCTCGCGTTCGTCGTCGAAGATGGCGAGGTGCGTCGCCGGCGCCCGGATGACCCGTGGCCGAACATACCTTCGTTGCACACGGTTCCCGGTGCATCTCGTCAATCCGACGGCTGCGTTCGAGTCGAAATCCCCGTAACAGCACAGGTTCTGCGCGGTTCGGGGCTATCCATTGAACCGGCTGTCGCCGAAGCGATTGGCATTTTGCCGGGGCACTGTCGCGACTTCAAAACTGCCGACGGAGTGGTGCCGATTGCCTGGGATTTATCTGAGCCTGCTGCGCCCAACATGGGATCGGTTCGAACGCTCGCTCATTCCGCAGGAGCCCAGCTTGGTGATTCTCTGGTGCTGGTCTTCGACCCGGACGGCGGTGCGCTTCGTGTCGCCGGCGTTCGAAATCGGTGAGCCAATTGTTTGAAGCGAGATTGCCGACGCCTGAGCACTGGAAGCATCCGCGCGATCTCGTGCTGGTTTACATCGTCGGAGGCGTGATTGCCATCGGACTCTGTGTGGGCTGGATCGTGCAGCTGCTGGTGCGAGGCGACTACTTGACTACCGGTTTCGCGGCTGGACTACTGGTATACATCGCGACTTTCACAGCAGCGTTTGCGATGGTCGCCTTGAATCCCGGGAAGCTGCGGCAGGTGGTCAGCGAGGCAGACGGGACATTCTTCCGGCCTTCTCGAGCGCTGGTATGCGTCATCGTGGTTTCGACTACTGCAGCTCTCGTGAGCGGGATCATCTTCGTCTGCTACGCCCCCAACGGACGGCTAGGTGTTCCCTTTGAAGGGCTCGGTTACAGCATTGGGGTGGCCTGGCTGGTTTGTTCGCTTGCGTATTGTCTGCTGCGCGGCTGGTCGAAAGGCTGGGGCCATCTGAAATTGTCCCCCGAGGGATTTGAAGTCTCGAGCGTTCTCGGCACGACCTCCAGCGGAGCCTGGAGTGACGTGGTCGATGTCATCGACGAGGCGCCGAAAGGCAAGATATCGCGATGCCCGGCCGTGATGGTGATGAAAGACGCTCCGCCGCAGGTACTCAACGGACTGCAGGCTTACCAGCCGGAGGGAACTGCGCTCTACTGGGCTATCCGGCATTACTGGCTGCATCCGGAGAACCGGGAGGAACTCACTAATGGCCGAGCCGTCGCACGACTACGGGCGCAGCAATTCGAGGTCGAATGATTCTCGTGCATCACCGACTGTGCGGACAGATCATGGATCTGGCTTCAGCGACGCGCTGTACGCACATTCGCGATGTCGTTCCCGTTGTGGCGCAACGGTTTGGAACCGTCAACCAAACTTGACGGTATCGCGGGGCGCCTCACTGGTCCGCTAATGGCCGGCGTCCGCAGGGTCAGCCACCTTGTCACGCAACAACTCCCGCAGTTGCGCGATCTCACCTCGCAGGTCTTCGATGTGCGCCGCCGTCACGGCGTCTTGTTTCTGATCGTCGATCGACACGCTCTGCACGATCCATGACGCGATGGTCGCCGTGATCGAACCGACCAGGCTGATGCCGCCGATCATCATGAGGCTGGCCATGACTCGACCCGTGGTGGTGACGGGGTACATGTCGCCGTAGCCGACGGTGGTGATGGTGGTCATCGCCCACCACACCGCCAGGCCGAAGCTCGTGATGTGGGCGTCCGGCGCACCGCGTTCGGCTTCGTACACCGCCAGCGCCCCGACGTACACCAACAGCACGGCGCCCGAGATGGTGTAGATGATCACCTTGCCGCGAATGGCGTTGCCGATGGCCTTCTGCAGGGCACCGACGAGCACGACCAGCCGGAGTAGACGAAGCGGCCGCAGCAGCGGCAGCAGCACGACGGCGAGGTCGACCAGATGCCGGAAGAACCACTGCCTGCGGTCGGGGGCCAGGTAGAGCCGCGCCGCGTAGTCGGCCGTGAACACCGCCCACGCCAACCAGGTCACCAGGGTCAGAAGCCGGGCGAGCAGGCCCGTCGGCTGGACGAGGACCTCGATGCTGTACGCGGCCAGGAACAGGGCGGCGACGGCGGCCAGGGGCCACTCCGCGCGGTGTTCCCACCGGTCGAGGCGGTCTTGCGTATCCACGTCAGAAAGTGTGCGGCACCGGCCGCGATTTCGGAACTCAGTTGACCGTGATCGAGAACCGCGCTGTCGCCGGTCGACCCGGCGCCGCGACGCGGTGGCCGCCACGACGCAGCGCGTCGGTGGGCGCGGCCATGGGCTCGATGGCCACCAATGCGTCGCCGGGCGGCGCGAACAGCTGCGCGGCGGGGTAGCCGGTTTCGAACGTCACCGTGATCCGGTGGTCGCCACCGCTGAGGATGAACTGCGCGCCGTCGGGCACCTGGTCGAACCCGTCGTCGTAGGCGGTGTCGCCGAGCGGCGCGGACTGCGCCGGCCACGGTTCGACAACACCGCACGGCAATCCGCGATCATCGGTCGGCAGGTGCCGCATCGCCGGCGTCTCCAGTACCCAATCCTCACGGGGCACACCCGGAATCGTCAGGTACGGGTGGTACCCGAAGCACAGCGGCACCGCTGCGGACGCCGACGGCCGGACGGTCGTCTCGACCGACAGGACACGACCCACCAACGTGGCCCGCTGCGTCAGCACATGCGGGAACGGGAACGACGCCAACAGGCCGGGCCGGTTGAAATCGACTGCGGCGGTGACCGAATTCGCGGACTGCTCGACGATCACCCAACCCGGGTACGCGGCCAGGACACCGTGCATGGGTGCGCCGTGCGGGTCGGTACGGACACCGCCGGAGCCGGGCGTCAACGTGACGACGCCACCGTCGACGTCATATGTGTTGGCGCCCAACCGGTTCGCCCACGGATACAGCAGCGGGATACCCATGGTCTTGGCGTTCGCCAGGTAGGCGTCGAGGCCGCGGCGCTGGCCGAGGAACTCGAGATCGCCTTCGGCGAACGACGTGCCGATCATGCCGGCACCGGGGACGAACGTCGCCCTCATCGCGGACTCGGGGTCGCGCAAGACGACGGTGTCGAGTTCGGCCATCGATTCCTCCAGCGTCAGTGGGCCAACGGGTCGTGCTGAATACGTTCTGGTGGTGCGCCTTTGGCGATCAGGGCGGCTTTGGTCGCCGTGACCATCGCGGGCCCGCCGCACAGCAGGATCTGCCGGTCGCCCCAGCTGCCGTAGCTCGTCACGACGTCTGCCAGCAGCCCCGTCTGCCGGACGTGCAGCCCGCGCGGCGGCGTCACATCGGGATAGTCGGCGGCCCACGGCGGATCGGTGGAGTACTCGGACACCGGCGTGACGGACAGCCACGGATTGGTGGCCGCGATCTCCCAGAGGACACGCAGGTCGTACAGGTCGCACGGGTAGCGCCCGCCGAAGAACAGGTGCACGCGCGGATTCTCGGCCTCGCGGCACAGATTCATCAACAGCGCCCGCAGCGGGGCGAGTCCGGTGCTGCCGGCCACCATGAGCACATCACCGTCGGAACGTGAAACATGCATTCCGCCATGCGGATTGGACAGTCGCCAGCGGTCGCCGGGCGCGGTCTGGTTGACGATCGCGGTGCTCACCATGCCGCCGCTGACGGAGCGGACGTGAAACTCGATGGCGCCGCTGGCATCTGACGGCATCGAGGGACTCAGGTGTCGCCAGCGTCGCGGCCACTGCGGCACCTGCACCGCGACGTACTGCCCGGCGTGATACGGCAGCGCCTGGTCGAGCTGCAGTCGTACCACCGAGACATCCCGGGTGACGCGCAGATGCTCGACGACGGTGCCGTCGACATAGGGCGGCGTCTGTTCGGCATCGGCCGCGCCGCGCATGACGCCGACGATCAGGTCCACGGCATGCGTGGTGGCCTCGGCGACCCGGGCATCCCAGCGGTCGCCGAGTTCATCGCGCAGGGTGGTCAGCAGCGCGTCCTGCAGCGCCGCGTAATGCTGATGTCCCACACCGTATTTGCGGTGATCCCGGCCGAGCTGGGCCAGGAATGCCACCGGCTCCTCGGCGCGCTGCTCGATGAACTCGCCCAGCACCCAGAACAGCGCCTGGCTGAAGGCGGTGCGCTGGCCGGCCAGGTCGGGTGGGAAGAGGTCGCGCGCCGACAGGTCGCCGGCGAACCACCGGGTGTAGAAGCGGCCGATCACGTCGTCCCCGCCGCGCGCAGGGTCGACCACGGCCCGCACCGTCATCAGCGCTTCGCGGTCGTCAAGTCCCATCAGGCATCGTCGAAGTGGTTCTGCCCCAACGTGTTGACGAAGCTGGGGCCCAGCCGGTCGAGTTCGCGCCGGTGTGCGTCGGCCCACGTGCCGTACGGCTGGTGGGCCAGGTACTCGTTGCGGAACCGGTCGTCCTCGGACACCTCGGTGACACAGAACGTCGGGATCGCCAGGTCGACCACCGGTCCGCCGCGCTCGACCTCGGCCAGCAGGAGCGGGGCATTGCCGCCGGTGAATCGGTCGATGATCCAGCCGTCCTCACCCAGCCACACCGAATACCGCACCTTGGTGACGACGTGCTCGGCGCGACGGACGATTTCGCCGGCCACCAACGGATCGAGTTCGCGTTCGGCCTCATAGCGGGTGCCGCCGGTGGCCGGGCCCTTGGCGGTCATGGTGCCGATCGAGTCGCTGCCGATGGCGTCGATGAGGTCCAGCGCCGGATCACTGAGATCGGCCGGAGCGGGGCCCTGGACGCGCACCCGGACGGCATAGCCATCGGACGCGAACAGGTAGGCCTGCACGATCAGGGCAGGGCTCGGGTCGGACGCTGTGACAGCGGGCAGGTCGCGGACGAGGAACTTTCGTTCGAACTCGAAATCGCCGAAGCCGGACTCGGACATGGTTAAACGGTAGTCCTAGAGGTGGCTCAGGCCCTTGTATGCCACGAGAAGTCCGATGACGATCAGGATTCCGGCGACCAGCACCGCGTGCTGGCGGTGCAGCCAGGCGCCGAGGCGGGCCATGGCCGGGTCCAGCCGTTCGCCGGCGGCGGCGTAGGTCAGGATCGGGATGGCGACCGAGCTGCCCGCCACCACGGTGAAACACAGCACCGATGCCAAGGCAGCCGCGTGGGGGAGTTCGTCGGTGCTGATCGCCAGACCGGCGGCGACGCACATGAACAGCACTTTCGGGTTCACGACCGCGAGCACCGCGGCGGTCACGAAGCCCCGGCCGGGGGTGACACTGGTCAGCTTCCGCATCCAGGCCGGCTCGGGAGCGTCGTGGTTGCGGTTGGCCCAGCGGTAGATGCCGAAGACGACCAGCAGGACGCCGATCACGATGCGCACCCACGACGCCGTCGTCGACGGATGGCCGGCCTCGGGCATGAGGCCGGACAGCTGGACGAAAACCCCGGTGAGTACGCCGATGGCCACGAGCCAGCCCGCGAGAAACGTCAGGCCGGTGATGCGGGCGTGGGGGGATTGCAGCACCAGGACCGCGGGAATGATCGACAGTGGAGAAAGGGCGATCACCAAGGCGAGGGGAATCAGTTCGGTCAGGACCGAAGCCCAATCTGTCATGCGTGCACCCCTTCGCGGTCGCGACAAGTATGCCTTCACCGACAAGGGGCATTCGGACAGCGTGGAAAAGGACTTGTGGCGGTATTGAAAATTGGTCGGAATTTTCTAGACTTGAGCGGAACAGACTCAACCTTGACGACGTTGAACTCAGCGACAAGCATTTTTCTGTAGACGAAAGGGAGGTGTCGTGGACTCGTTCAACCCGACCACGAAGACTCAGGCGGCGCTGACCTCAGCGTTGCAGGCGGCGACTGCCGCCGGAAACCCGGAGATCCGTCCGGCGCACTTGTTGATGGCTCTGCTGACCCAGAATGACGGCATCGCCGCGCCTCTGCTGGAGGCCGTCGGTGTCGAGCCCGCCGCCATCCGGGCCGAAGCCCAGCGGCTGATCGACCAGCTGCCGAGTGCCAGTGGCGCCAACTCGACGCCGCAACTGTCTCGTGAGTCGGTGGCAGCCCTGACGGCTGCCCAGCACCTGGCCACCGAGATGGACGACGAATACGTCTCCACCGAGCACCTGCTGTACGGCCTGGCCAGTGGCGACTCCGACGTCGCCAAGCTGCTGGTCAACCACGGCGCCGCGCCGCAGACCCTGCGCGAGGCGTTCGTGAAGGTCCGCGGCAGCGCCCGCGTCACCAGCCCCGACCCCGAGGGCAGCTACCAGGCGCTGGAGAAGTACTCCACCGACCTGACAGCACGCGCCCGGGACGGCAAGCTCGACCCGGTCATCGGTCGCGACAACGAGATTCGTCGTGTCGTGCAGGTCCTGAGCCGGCGCACGAAGAACAACCCCGTGCTGATCGGTGAGCCCGGCGTCGGTAAGACCGCGATCGTCGAGGGCCTGGCCCAGCGCATCGCCCAAGGTGACGTGCCGGAGAGCCTGCGGGACAAGACCGTCATCTCCCTGGACCTCGGCTCGATGGTGGCCGGCGCCAAGTACCGCGGCGAGTTCGAAGAGCGGCTCAAGGCCGTCCTGGATGACATCAAGAACTCGGCCGGTCAGGTCATCACCTTCATCGACGAGTTGCACACCATCGTGGGTGCCGGCGCGACCGGCGAATCCGCGATGGACGCCGGCAACATGATCAAGCCCATGCTGGCCCGTGGCGAGCTGCGGCTGGTGGGTGCGACCACGCTCGAGGAGTACCGCAAGTACATCGAGAAGGACGCCGCCCTGGAGCGCCGCTTCCAGCAGGTGCTGGTCGGTGAGCCGTCGGTCGAGGACACCGTCGGCATCCTGCGCGGCCTCAAGGACCGCTACGAGGTACACCACGGTGTGCGCATCACGGACTCGGCTCTGGTGGCCGCGGCGACCCTTTCCGATCGCTACATCACGAGCCGCTTCCTGCCGGACAAGGCCATCGACCTGGTCGACGAGGCCGCGTCCCGGCTGCGCATGGAGATCGACTCGCGGCCTGTCGAGATCGACGAGGTCGAGCGACTGGTCCGTCGCCTCGAGATCGAGGAGATGGCGCTGTCCAAGGAAGAGGACGACGCGTCGAAGGAGCGGCTCGAGAAGCTGCGCTCGGAGTTGGCCGACTACAAGGAGAAGCTCTCCGAGCTGACCACCCGGTGGCAGAACGAGAAGAACGCCATCGACATCGTCCGCGAGCTCAAGGAACAGCTGGAGACGTTGCGCGGTGAGGCCGACCGGGCCGAGCGCGACGGCGATCTGGCCAAGGCCGCCGAGCTGCGGTACGGCCGGATCCCCGCGGTCGAGAAGCAACTCGACGCGGCGCTGCCCGTTGCCGAGGCCCGCGAGAACGTCATGCTCAAGGAAGAGGTCAGCCCCGACGACATCGCCGACGTGGTGTCGGCGTGGACAGGCATCCCGGCCGGCCGCATGCTCGAGGGTGAGACGGCCAAGCTGCTGCGGATGGAGAGCGAGCTGGGCAAGCGCGTCATCGGCCAGGCCGAAGCGGTGGTTGCGGTGTCCGACGCCGTGCGCCGGGCCCGGGCCGGGGTCGCCGACCCCAACCGCCCGACGGGTTCGTTCCTGTTCCTGGGCCCGACCGGTGTCGGTAAGACCGAGCTGGCAAAGGCGTTGGCGGAGTTCCTGTTCGACGACGAACGCGCGATGGTCCGCATCGACATGAGCGAGTACGGCGAGAAGCACTCGGTGGCTCGTCTGGTCGGTGCCCCTCCCGGCTACGTCGGCTACGACGCCGGCGGTCAGCTGACCGAGGCGGTGCGGCGACGCCCGTACACGGTGGTGCTGTTCGACGAGGTCGAGAAGGCCCACCCGGACGTCTTCGACGTGCTGCTGCAGGTGCTCGACGAAGGACGGCTGACCGACGGTCAGGGCCGCACGGTCGACTTCCGCAACACCATCCTGATCCTGACGTCCAACCTGGGCGCCGGAGGTACTCCGGATCAGGTGATGGCGGCGGTGCGTGCCAAGTTCAAGCCGGAGTTCATCAACCGGCTCGACGACGTGCTGATCTTCGACGCGCTGAACCCGGACCAGCTGGTGTCCATCGTCGACATCCAGCTGCAGCAGCTGCAGAAGCGGCTGGCTCAGCGGCGCCTCCAGCTGGAGGTCTCGCTGGACGCCAAGAAGTGGCTGGGCGACCGTGGCTTCGACCCGCTGTACGGTGCGCGCCCGCTGCGCCGGCTGGTGCAGCAGGCGATCGGCGACCAGTTGGCCAAGAAGCTGCTGGCCGGCGAGGTGCACGACGGCGACACCGTCCCGGTGAACGTCAGCGAAGACGGCGAGAGCCTGGTGCTCGGCTGAGTCTCAGGTAGTTCCCGAGTAGACGTGAAAACCCCCTATTTCTTTGGAAATAGGGGGTTTTCGCTTGGGGTGCGCAACAGTGCCGACGAAAAGTGCATGAGTTCAACCGGACTGCCATCTCCAGTTGGAGATTGAACTGAGGGACGTCTGAGGGCCCAGAACGGTCCCTGGCTTCTGTCGGGCCGGATGCAAGTGCCTAGTGATTGAAGCTACGTACTTTTCGCTGGGCGTCAGATGTTGAAGCGGCCCGCGAAACCACGCAGCGGCACGTCGGCGCTCGTCAACAGTCCCGGCGGGGCCTTGACCACCGAGGCGATGACGTTGAGTGCGGGCAGCCCCGTCACGGTCATGCCGATCGAGGCGAAATTGTCCGGATTCGACAGGTCCACACCGGGTTTCGGGTAGATCATGTGCTTGTTGTAGACGCACGGGTCACCCTTGATCTGAGTGATGTAGCAGCCCTTGATGTTCCAGCTCGGGTCGGTGTGCGGCGTCATCTGCCATTCCAGGTGCGTCTCGATGCGCGGCACCCCGTCGACCATGCCCTGGTACTTGATGTAGTTGCCGCCAAGGGAGCCCTTCGGCAGCGTGTACCAGCCCAGGTCGACATCCTTGGTGCAGGCGCCGAGTTCCGCGCTGAATGTCACCTCGTCGAGCTCGAGCCCGAAGCAGTCGGCCATCATCAGCACACTGTCGGCGAACACCCGTGTGTACTTCTCCAGTTTCGCCGGGATCGACGGATCGTCAACGGGCAGGCCGTATCCCACCTCGATCCAGGTGTCCTTGCTGTGATGGCACGACACGTCGACGGATTCGATGGTGGTGACGTTCTCGATCTCGGCGACGTCCGCCGAACACACCACGCCCAGGATCTGGTTGACGCCGGGGTTCATCCCGGTGCCGTAGAACGTCGACCCGCCCTTGGCACAGGCCTCGGCCAGCAGCTGCGACACCGGCCTGCCCGAGGGGTGCGGGTGGTTGGTGTCGCGGTGCCAGCCGGTGATCCAGTCGGCCGTCGTCACGATATTGATCCCGGCCTCAAGGACTTTCACGTAGAGATCCTCGTCGGGGAAGACGCCGTGAAAGGTGAGGACATCGGGTTTCGCGGCGATGATGTCGTCGACCGAGCCGGTGGCGATGACGCCGATCGGCCCGATACCCGCGATCTCGCCGGCATCGCGTCCCACTTTTTCCGTTGTATAGCAATGCAATCCGACCAACTCGAGGTCGGGACGCTTGCCGATGCGCCTGATCATCTCGGTACCGACGTTGCCGGTTGCCACCTGGAAGACGCGAATCTTGGACATCTGGTCAGCCCTTCGGGGTTTCGGGATAGAACTGCATGGCCCACTTGCGGATTGCGGTGAAGCCCTCGTATTCGGCGGTGGCCAGCGCCGGCGGATCCGCATAGCGCTGATGCGACCAGATGTGGATGTCCTGGGTGAACTGCCGGATCACCTCGTCGCCGAAGGCGGCGGCGCGCTCGGCGGCCCGGGGGCTGTCCTTGCCCGGTGTCCGCCCGATGTAGACCATGAATCGCACGTCGGAGGTGCACTCGTCGACGGGGGTGACGGCCGAGATGGTGCGGTTGTCGATCATGCCCCAGCTCTTGGTGACGGCGATGCCGAGACCGCCGTTGATCGCCTCGACGCCGCTGCGGACATCCTCGATCGACTGCTGGTCGCTGCCCTCGAAGGTGATCGTGAAGTCGACGTAGGAGACCGGTGCCGCGAAGTCGTGCCGGGTGAACACCGGCACGATCGGCGTCTGGTGCACGAACTTGAAGTGCGCGAAGTCGACGCCGTTCTCCAGGACGTACTGCGGATGCAGCTCGAGGGTTTCGCGGAACAGTCGCTGCTGGGGGTAGTAGTCGGCGGCGCTGCTGCCGTCGTTGAACGATGCGAACACGTCGGGCGCCTCGAAGAACGGCTCCCGGCCCTCGACGTCGTGCCAGATGTAGATGGCCTCGTTGCGCTCGGTGACGGGGTAGGTACGAATCCGGCGGCCGCGGTTGGGCCGGTCCTGGTACGGGATGCAGACGTTGCGGCCTTCGGCGTTCCACTGCCAGCCGTGGAACGGGCACTGGATGGTCTCGCCGACGACGTGGCCGCCGAAGCCGAGGTGTGCGCCGAGATGCTCGCAGTAGGCGTTCATGACGGTGACGGCGCCGGATTCGGCGCGCCAGGCGACCATCTCCTCGCCGAAGTACTTCATGGCGTGCACCACGCCGACTTCGACCTCGTCCGACCAGGCGACCTGGAACCATCCCGTCGGCTTCATGGGCAGCGTGGGTTTGGCCATGAGCCGAATCGTAGGAGGTTCTGTGAAACTTTGAAAGAGGGTTCTGCGAAACTGCGCTAATCTCGGACGATGACCGCGGCGGCACGACGAACCAACAAGCGCGGTGACGCCACCCGGGAGAGCATGTTGGAGGCCGCGCGCAAGGCGCTGGCCACCGGCGATCCGGGCGCGGTATCGGCCAACCGGATCGCCAAGGAGATCGGCGTCACCTGGGGTGCCGTGAAGTACCAGTTCGGCGATATCGACGGCTTCTGGGCCGCCGTCCTGCGCCGGACCGCCGAGCGCCGCGCGGGCATGCTGAGCCACCACGACAGCGCCACTACGCTGCACCAACGCGTCGCGACCATCATCGACCTGCTCTACGACGGCCTGACCATCGGCGATTCGCGGGCCATCGAGAACCTGCGCGCGGCGCTGCCACGAGACCACGCCGAGCTGGAACGGCTGTACCCGAAGACCGCCGCCGAACTGTCGTCATGGGGGCAGAGCTGGCTGCAGACCTGCCAACAGGCCTTCGCCGACCTGGACGTCGACCCCGAGCGGGTGCGCGAGGTGGCCTCGTTCATCCCCGGCGCGATGCGCGGTATCGCCTCCGAACGCCAGCTCGGTACCTACACCGACCTCGACGTGGCCCGGCGGGGGCTCACGAGCGCGATCGTGGCCTACCTCAAATAGCACGTGACCAGCTTGTAACCAATTCGAGTTCGAGCATTTCGGGTACCAACCAGTAGGCTTGGTCCGATGGTCCCGCTCTGGTTCACGCTTTCCGCACTCTGCTTCGTGGGTGCGGCAGTGCTGCTGTATGTCGACATCGACCGTCGACGTGGCCTCGGCCGGCGCCGCAAGTCATGGGCGAAGTCGCACGGGTTCGACTACGAACACGAGACTCCCGACCTGGTCAAGCGGTGGAGCCGCGGCATCATGTCGACCGTCGGTGAGAACGTGCACGCCCGCAATGTCGTCCTCGGACAGATCCGCGGCGAGGCCGTGTTCATCTTCGACCTCGACGACGTGGCCACCGTCATCGCCCTGCACCGCAAGGTCGGCACCAACGTGGCCATGGACGTCCGCCTCAAGGACATCCCGGAGCCGCGGGAAAACGACATCTGGCTGCTCGGCGCCATCGGGCCCCGCATGGTCTACTCCACGAACCTCGATGCCGCCCGTCGCGCCTGTGACCGCCGCATGGTGACGTTCTCGCACACCGCCCCGGATTGCGCCGAGATCATGTGGAACGAGCAGAACTGGACGCTGGTGTCCATGCCGATCACCAGCACCCGCGCTCAGTGGGACGAGGGTCTGCGCACCGTCCGCCAGTTCAACGACCTGCTGCGGGTGCTGCCGCCGGTGCCGTCCGGCCAGAACAGTGTCGCCGGTCAGGCCGTCGCCCGTCGCAGCGGTTCGCCGAGCCGCCCGCTCAGCGCCGGCCCGATGCGTCAGAACGAACTGCCCACCGGCCGCAGCAACCAGGCCCCCGGCCGCGCCGACGTCGGGCGCTACACGCAGTTCGCGCCGGCCCGTAACGGCCGTCCCGCGCCGAATTATCAGCGCTGATTCGCCTGCGGCTAACCTTGGCCGCATGTCTTTTCGCAGGTTGGCCTCGCGGCTGCTGACTGTGCTGCTGGCCGGCGTGCTGGTCGCGTGTTCGAGCGATGGTTCCGCCAGCTCTGTCGTCTTCGGTGCGCCCAGCGCCAAAGTCGGAGAGTCGCAGGCGCTGCTGGGCTGGAACGTCTCGGTGTCCAACCTGCGCTTTCAAGACGATCAGGTGCTGATCGACGTCGATCTGGCCGCCGCGAAGGCCGGCGGTGAACACGCCAAGCCCGAGACGCTGCGCTTCGGCCTGTACGGCGCATTGGCGCACCCCCTCGAATCGAACCTGATCGGTGGCTGCGTCGGCGTCCCCAACCTCAAGATCAACCCGGCCGTCGTGCAGAACCCGGACAAGGTCACGGGCACAGTCTGTTTGGGCCCGATGCGCGATCAGACCCAGGTGCGTGGCGTCTACCTGTACTCGCCCGCGGACCGGATCAAGGACACCACCGTCGCCTACGGTGCGGCGTACCCCGTCGGGCTGACGCCGACCAATGAGTCCGACACCGGATTGACCCTCAAAGCCACCAGCGTCGACGGGTTCCGGGCCGACGGTGGGCAGCTGATCCCGGCGGCGCTGGGGGATCCGACGGCGTTCACCGGCAAGGGCTACATGCTGCTCGGCCTCGAAATCGGCGGCCTGGCAAGCAGGTACAAAGATGACTCGGCCAAGCGCGGCGGGCCGCTGATGATCGCGGTGGCGCCGACGTTGCCACCGCCCGGCCTGTCGCACATGTGCGACGTCTACGGTGCGACGCTGCTGGTGCTGCCCGACTCGAAGGTCGGGGCGATCAACACCCGCGCGTCGTTGTGTACGCAGGGTGACATCAACCAGGCGCTGCTGTACGCCACCGTCACCGTGGTGGGAACGCATGCGGCGGTGTGGATTTCGCGTGACTGACCAGATCGTCGACCACGCCGATGTGCCCGGCCCCACCGAATGGGGAGCTGGACCCGGCGTCGGCCCGTGGCCGGGCGAGCTGCCCGACGATCCGCGCTACGACCCGGAGTTGTTGCGTGAGGGCGACTCTCGCAACGTCGTCGATGCCTACCGGTACTGGACGCGGGAGGCGATCATCGCCGACATCGACCAGCGCCGGCACCCGCTGCACATCGCGATCGAGAACTTCGGCAACGACGCCAACATCGGCGCGGTGGTCCGCACCGCCAACGCGTTCGCGGTGGACACCGTGCACATCGTCGGCCGGCGGCGGTGGAATCGCCGGGGCGCCATGGTGACTGACCGCTACCAGCGACTCATGCACCACGCCACCACAGCGGAATTGCTGGCGTTCGCCGAAACCAAGGGGCTGACGCCGGTGGCCGTCGACAACGTGCCCGGCTCGGTGCGGCTGGAAGAGACGACGCTGCCCCGCGCGTGCCTGCTGATCTTCGGGCAGGAGGGGCCGGGCATCACCGACGACGCCAAGACGGGGTCGATGATGACGGTGTCCATCGCGCAATTCGGCTCGACCCGAAGCATCAACGCCGGGGTGGCCGCCGGGATCGTCATGCACACCTGGATCACTCAACACGCAGGACTGGATCGGGCCTGGTAGGGCAGGATGGAACGCATGGATCAGCGTCCGGTGGAGCGGAGCGACGGGGATGCAGTCTGGGCGAACCGTGCGGCCAGCGCCGAGACGGCGGTGTTCAACCGGCATATCCGGCGGCTCTGGGGGATACCCGGCACCCAGCTGGGCGTGGTGGCCTGGCCGTCGACGCGTGCCGACCGGCTGTTCAAGAGCTGGGACTACTGGTGGCAGGCGCACCTGCTGGACTGCATGGTCGATGCGCAGCTGCGCGACCCCCAGGAGTACCGCGTTGCCCGCATCAGCCGTCAGATCCGCGGACATCGCCTGCGCAACAACGGGTCCTGGACCAACAACTACTACGACGACATGGCGTGGCTGGCGCTCGCACTGGAGCGGTCCGGCCGGCTGGTCGGGGTGGCCCGGCCCAAGGCGCTCAAGACGTTTGCCGACCAGTTCCTCAACGCGTGGGTGCCCGAGGACGGCGGCGGTATCCCGTGGCGCAAACAGGACCAGTTCTTCAACGCACCGGCGAACGGTCCGGCCGGCATCTTCCTGGCCCGCCACGACCGCCTGCGGCGGGCGCAGCAGATGGCCGACTGGATCGACGGCACGCTGATCGACCCCGATACGCACCTGGTGTTCGACGGCATCAAGGGCGGTTCCATGGTGCGCGCCCAGTACACGTACTGCCAGGGCGTGGTGCTGGGCCTGGAAGTGGAGCTGGCCGTGCGTACCGGCGATCCGCGGCACGCGGAGCGGGTGCACCGCCTGGTGGCAGCGGTCAAGGACCACATGCTGGACGACGGCGTGATCAGGGGCGCGGGAGGCGGCGACGGTGGCCTGTTCGGCGCCATCCTGGCCCGCTACCTGACGCTGGTGGCCACGACCTTGCCGGGGGATACCGAGGCGGACGACGCGGCCAGGACGACCGCGCGCGAGCTGGTGCTCAAATCAGCGGAATCGGCGTGGGACTACCGGCAGTCCGTCAACGGCATCCCGCTGTTCGGCGCGTTCTGGAACCGTGCGGCCGAGCTGCCGAAGGACACCGGCGAGCAGGCGAAATCCGTTGACGGCGCGGTGAATTCGTCTGATATCCCGGAACGCGACCTGTCGGTACAGGTGGCCGGCTGGATGCTGATGGAAGCGGCCCACACGTTGACCGCTGAGGCCGGGGAGTCCTGACCTACTGCCCCTTCGGCGTCAACTCGCGGCAGTACGCGTAGATGGCCAGCCCGCCGAACTTGACGGCGTCGTCATTGGACAGGTTGCCGGCGTTCTTCTTCAGGTAGCTCAGTGCCGAGTTGACGCCGCCGCTGCGCATCGCACTACAGGTGCCGTGCGCGAGCTTGATGGCGGTGCTGTTCGGCATCAGGATGCCCTTGTCATGCACGGCCTGCAGGAACATCGGGTCGATCTGGTCGTCGGCGTGGGCGGGTACGGCCATCACGATGGCGGCCGCCGACGAGACCGCCGCGAACAGAGCTGCTGTGCGTGTGCGCTTCATTGGGATCCCCCATGCAAGATCGGTTTGCTGACAGGCTACGCGAGGCTCGGCGATCCCGGGTGGAGTCGCTTGCGTGCGACCACCGGAATTTCTTCAGCAGCGTCAGCGTCATATACTTAGACCGCATATTGCATTTTGATTTTTTGCTTATTTCGGAGGATGGCCATGGCCACGATGAAGAAGATTGCGTCGACTACAGCCCTTGCCGCAAGCCTGGGAGCTGCGCTTTTGGGTGTCGGTGCCGGAATCGCGAGCGCTGCTCCGGCGCACGACCCCGCCACGATCCCGCTGGACCGCGGCTGGGGCCACGGCCACGACGACTGGGACGGACACCCCGGCCGCGGTTGGGGTGCACCCGGCTGGCGTGGTCCGGGCTGGGATGGCCCTGAGGTCTACGTCAACCTGCCCTGCGTGACCGGCCCCGCCGGCATCGTGACCGTTTGCCCGTAGCTTTTTGCCGCTGACGATTCTCTGCCGCTGACGATTCGGCTCCTTCGCTCTGGGGAACCCCTGGCCTGTACCGCCAGATATCCCGGACGCGAAGGAGGAGAACGTTGGTACGCAAGACTCTCGTGATCGGTGTGGTCGCGCTAGGACTGGCCGGTTGTTCCACGGAGAACTCCAAACCGACTGCCGGCTCACCGAATTCGGGCTTGCGCGCGCCGCAGGTCATCGTTGACGGACAGCAGCGGCCGGTGAGCGGTGGGGTGACCTGCCACCAGGCGGGTGACAACGTCACGATCGGGATCGGCGACATCTCCAGCGGGGTCGGCGCGGTGGTGACGACGAGCGACCCGCCACAGGTTCGTACCGTCGGGCTCGGCACCGTCGACGGTGTCGCGCTGGGGTTCACGAGCTCCGAGCCCGGCGAGGCGGATCAGGCCGTCGCCGCCGTGCGGGGCAAGTCGTACGCGATCAAGGGCACCGCCAGCGGTAGCGACCTGAGCAATCCGCGGTCGCCGCAGCAGGTGAGCAAGAGCTTCGAGATGGATGTCGCCTGCCCGTAAGGTGCGCGATACGGCGTGACCCGCCAGGATGATTGGTCGTGACCACCCCGGCAGAGGATGCATCGCCCCGAGTGTCCCTGGGCACCGTACTGCGTGAGTGGGGCACCATCGGATGCATCGGTTTCGGTGGGCCGCCCACGCACATCAAGCTGTTGCGCAGCCTGTGCGTGGAGCGGCGCCGCTGGATCGGTGCCACCGAGTTCGAAGACGCGATCGCCACCTGCAACCTGTTACCGGGGCCGGCGTCGACGCAGCTGTCGATCTACTGCGCCTGGCGCGTCCGTGGCCGCCTGGGTGCGCTGGTCGGTGGCGCCGCATTCATCATTCCGGGGCTCATCGTCATCCTCGGCCTGGCGGCCTTGTTCCTGGTCGGTTCCCCACCACGGTGGGTGCTGGCCGCCGGGGCCGGCGCGGGCGCGGCGGTGGCCGCCGTCGCCGTCCATGCCGGGGCCGCATTGATCCCCGCGAGCTGGCAGCGGCGCACCAGCTCCATCCGGTGGCTGGTGTATGTCACATGCGGCGCGGCCGCGGCGGCGCTGCTGGGCCCGTGGCTGGTAGTGGTGTTGTTGGCCTGTGGCGCAATCGAATTGGTGCGGACGACGACGCTGCCCCGGTCCGGTGCTCGCAGCATGCCGGTCTTGGCGCTGCACTCCCTGACACTGGGCACGCTGGGTTCGCTGTGCTGGGTGGCGTTGAAGGTCGGCGCACTGTCGTACGGCGGCGGCTTCGTCATCATTCCGCTCATGCAGGCCGATGCCGTTGACCACTACCACTGGATGACCGGGGCTCAGTTCCTCAATGCCGTTGCGCTGGGCCAGATCACGCCGGGACCGGTGGTGCAGACCGTCGCCGTCGTCGGCTATGCCGCCGCGGGACTGCTCGGCGGGGTGCTGGCCTCGGTGGTGGCCTTCAGCCCGTCGTTCCTGTTCATCCTGTTGGGCGCCAGGCACTTCGACCGGATTCGCAGCAATGGATACGTGCGGGCCTTCCTGGACGGCGCGGGTCCGGCCGCTGTCGGTGCCATCCTCGGCTCGGCGGTGCCACTGGCCATGTCGATCAGCCAGACCTGGCAGTACGTCGTGCTGGCGGTGGCGGTGGTCGCGGTGTTCAGCCGGGTCAACGTCGTGATCACCTTGCTGCTGGCCGCCGGGGCCGGCGTCCTCGCCACCGCATTCGGCCTGCCCTTACCGGGCTGATCTGCCCGGTCGGAAGCCCGCAGGGCCTGCGAGGGCTGTCAGCAGCAATTCGGGTCGAGCACCCGGCACAGCGCGGCGAGTGCGTCGCGCCGCGGGGTGTGGTGCACGTTCATGCCCTGACGTTCGGATATGACGAACCCGGCGGCGCGTAGCTGGCCGAGGTGGTGACTGACCGTCGATTCGGCCAGGCCCACGGCGGCGGCGAGGGAGCCGGTGGTACAGGGCTCGTCACACGTGAACAGCAGCGACATCAGTTTCACGCGCGCGGGGTCGGCGAGTGCCTTGAGCCGCATGGCCAGGTCGAGGGCCGCGGCGTCATCCGTCGGGCTCGCGGCTACCGGGGCGCAGCACAACGGCGCCGACATGTCGATCACGGGCAGTGCCTTGGGCATGGCGCCGATGATACCCCAGCTTGTTGACATATATCGAAAAGGTGCGTAGAACAGTCTTGCGCGCAGATTCGACATACGTCACATACCCCAGGAGGTCTGCAATGTCTCGTGTGCAGCTGGCTCTGAACGTCGACAACCTCGACGAGTCGATCGCCTTCTACCGCAACCTCTTCGGCGCCGAGCCGGCCAAGGTGAAGCCCGGCTACGCCAACTTTGCGATCGCGAATCCGCCGCTCAAACTGGTGCTGCTCGAGAACCCGGGACACGGCGGGTCGGTCAACCACCTGGGCGTGGAGGTCGAATCCAGCGACGCCGTGCACGCGGAGATCGCCCGCCTCACCGACGCAGGGATGTTCACCGAAGAGGAGATCGGCACCACCTGTTGCTTTGCCACGCAGGACAAGGTGTGGGTGACCGCCCCCGGCGGGGAACGCTGGGAGGTCTACACCGTCCTCGCCGACAGTGACACCTTCGGCGCGGCCCCGAGTGGATCGGACGATGCGGTGTGCTGCGGGGCGCAGGCATGACGCAGACCGCTGACGCCGCTCCGGCGACAGCTCGACTCTCGACGCTCGACCGGTATCTGCCGGTCTGGATCGGGTTGGCGATGGCGGCCGGGCTCTTGCTCGGCCGCTGGGTCCCCGGACTGGACGTCGTGCTGGAAAAGGTTCAGGTGGACGGCATTTCGTTGCCGATCGCGCTGGGCCTGCTGATCATGATGTACCCGGTGCTGGCCAAGGTCCGGTACGACCGGCTCGACACCGTCACGTCCGACCGCAAGCTGCTGCTGTCCTCACTGGTGTTGAACTGGGTGCTCGGGCCGGCGCTGATGTTCGCGCTGGCCTGGCTGTTCCTCGCGGACCTGCCCGAGTATCGGACCGGACTCATCGTTGTCGGCCTGGCTCGCTGCATCGCCATGGTGATCATCTGGAACGACCTGGCGTGCGGCGACCGGGAGGCTGCAGCTGTTCTGGTGGCGCTCAATTCGGTGTTCCAGGTACTGATGTTCGCGGTGCTCGGCTGGTTCTACCTGTCGGTGCTGCCGGGCTGGCTGCACCTGCCGCAGACCGCGATTGCGACGTCCCCGTGGCAGATCGCGAAGTCGGTGCTGATCTTCCTCGGCATCCCGCTGGCTGCCGGCTACCTGTCGCGCCGGCTCGGCGAAAAGGCCAAGGGCCGCGCCTGGTACGAGTCGACGTTCCTGCCCAGGATCGGGCCGTGGGCACTGTACGGGTTGCTGTTCACCATCGTGATCCTCTTTGCGCTGCAAGGGCATCAGATCACCACTCGCCCATGGGACGTCGCCCGTATCGCGCTCCCGCTGCTGGTCTACTTCGCGATCATGTGGGTCGGTGGTTACGTGCTGGGAGCCGCCCTCGGACTCGGCTACGAACGCACCACGACGCTGGCGTTCACCGCGGCGGGTAACAACTTCGAACTGGCCATCGCCGTCGCCATCGCGACGTGGGGCGCGACCTCTGGGCAGGCCCTGGCCGGCGTCGTCGGGCCGCTGATCGAAGTGCCGGTTCTGGTAGCGCTGGTGTATCTGTCGCTGGCGCTGCGGCCGCGGCTGAGGAGTGTGCCCGCATGAGCCCCAAACCCAGCGTGCTGTTCGTCTGCGTCCACAACGCCGGCCGGTCGCAGATGGCGGCCGCGCTGTTGACTGAGCTGTCCGACGGGCAGATCGAAGTACGTTCTGCGGGAACGGCTCCCGCCGATGCGATCAACCCGGTCGCGGTCGCGGCCATGGCTGAACTCGGCATCGACATCACGGCTGAAGCGCCCAAGGTGCTGACGGCTGACACGGTGGAAGCGAGCGACGTGGTGATCACCATGGGCTGCGGCGACACCTGCCCGTACTTTCCGGGGGTGTCCTACCGGGACTGGAAACTCGATGACCCGGCGGGGCAACCCATTGAGGCCGTCCGGCCCATCCGCGATGCCATTGCCGAGCGGGTCCGGGACCTGGTCGCCGAACTGCTGCCGCGCTAGGCGAGACTCCCGAGGTACGCCTGCGACTCGATCAAGCCCTCGTCGCTGGGAGCCTGGCCTTCGCCGAACACCCGTTGCTGTTGCTTGGCCCGCAGATCGTGGTGTGCGTCAGCGGGTTTGACGAATCCGTAGCGGCGGCGCGCCTCTTCGGGAGTGAACACGGCATCGGTGATCGCCGGGATACCGAGGATGTACGGCGCGGCCACCTGGCTCACCGACGGCGCGATCAGCTGCGCCACTGCGAGTTTCAGCCGTGGGCTGCGATCGACGATGCCGTAGGCAACCTTGAGTACCGGGCGCACGGCGATGTCGACGACGCGGGGCTGGTCGAAACCGCTGAGCTTGCGCATCCAACGCGGCATGGTGGCAATCGTGCCCGCGCGCAGGACGAGGTTGATGAGCTCGACGACCGGCTTCAGTACCCACGGCGCCGGAGGCAGCACGACTTTGGCATTGAGCAGGTGGTCCATCATGGCGCGGGCCGCTTCACTGACCGCCAGATGTGGGCGCATCTCGTCGAAGTACGCGCGAACACCGGCGCTGGTACGCGGTACGTCGGCCGGGTCGCAGGTCTGGAATTCGGCCGCGACGGCGCACTCTTCCCAGTACTGGTTCTCTTCCTCTGGGGTGAGCTTGCCGCCGCCGTACATCTCGTAGGCGGTCAGGACCGAATGCCATCCGGTCAGCAGGATCCACAGCTGTGAGTGCGGGTTGTTGGCGTCGTACTTGTTGCCGCTGACCGGCTCTGTGCCAATCGCTTTCGAATGCACCTTCACGAGCACGTCCGCGGCCTTGACCACCGACTCGCTGTCGCCGAACGCGACGGTTGCGAAATACCGGACGGTGCGGTCATAGCGGGTGCGCGGTCGGTCGTAGTTGGCCTGTGTGGCGTCGACGGCCGCGATCAGCGACGGGTCGAGTTCCTCGACCACAACGGCCCGCTGGAGGCCGGTGACTGGAGTCGTGGTGTGTCCCCACACCTTCCAGGTGACGGTGCCGGGGCCGAAGAAGCCGTAGTCGGCGAGGGGTTGCACTGGCTGGGGCACGACTTACTCCTTGATCGTCAGGCCGCGGCGAACGCGCGGCACATGAGTCGTCCGTAAAACTCACCGAGATTGTCTGCGTCCCAGTCGTTCTCGGGGTCGAGCAGGGACCGGACCGCCGCCTCGCTGGACGACACGAACAGTTCGGTCAGAACCGGCATCTTGCGATTGAGGTCGGTGGTCTGCCACCACGTAGTCAGTGCCGGTGCGATCCAGCGCGACGAGCTGCTCGCGAGTGCGCGGCGGGTCTCCGCGACCATGTCGGCGACCGCCGGGTCGGCGTGCGCCAGGTAGACGAAACGCCAGGTATCCGGCTGGTCCTCGACGGCGTGCAGCAGCGCGCGATAGCCGTCGATGAACGCCGCCTCCGGGTCGTCGCCGCGGCCGGTGTGCAGCGCCGCCAACAGGGTTTCGCGCAACGACTCGCCTTCGCGATCCAGCAGGGCGGCAAGGAGTTCCACGCGGTCCTTGAAGCACGAATAGACAACCGGCCGGGTGACGCCGAGGTGGGTGGCAACGGCACCGATGGTCACCGCCGCGGTGCCGAATTCCGCAGCGATCTGTAGTGCGGCATCGAGGATCTGCGGACGGCGGCGCTCCGGGCCCAGGTGGGCGGCCCGCTCGCGGGGCTTCGTTGCGGCGTCGGTGGCCATGAACTGAATGTAGCAGGATTATTCTTGTTTGAATAATTTTTCTTCATCCTTGTAGGATTGCTCGCCATGACCATGCTCAACCCGCACAAGCCGGACTTCGCCGACTTCGACGAGCGGACCCAGCAGATCTTCATCGCCACCATCGAGTTCTTCGAGAGCCACGGCAAGGCCTGGCTGACGCAGCAGGACCGCGACCGCGTCTGGTACGCGGAGTTCATCGAATTCCTCAAGAAGGAAAGGGTTTTCGCGACGTTCCTGACGCCGGCATCGGAAGCCGACGGTGACCCCGACAAGCGCTGGGACACCGCTCGCAACGCGATGTTCAGTGAGATCCTGGGCTTCTACGGCATGCAGTACTGGTACGTCTGGCAGGTCACGATCCTGGGACTCGGCCCCATCTGGCAGTCATCCAACACCGCGGCCCGCAAGCGCGCCGCCCAGCTGCTCGAGGCCGGCGAGATCTTCGCGTTCGGCCTATCGGAGAAGGAGCACGGCGCGGACGTGTACTCGACGGACATGGTGCTGACGCCGGTCGACGACGGCTACCGGGCGAACGGCGGCAAGTACTACATCGGCAACGGCAACCTGGCCCGCATGGTGTCGGTATTCGGCCGCCGGGCAGACAAGCCGATCCTGGACAGCTCGACCGCGCTGGACGGCGGCAAGCCCGACGAGGATTTCGAGGGGTATCTCTTCTTCGCGGCCGACAGCCAGCATGCCGACTACAAGCTGCGCAAGAACGTCGTCAACGGCCAGATGTACGTCGCCGCTTTCGATCTGGAGAACTACCCGGTCGCCGCCGACGACATCCTGCACGCCGGCAAGGGCGCGTTCCACGCCGCGATCAACACCGTCAACATCGGCAAGTTCAACCTCGGGTTCGGCTCCATCGGCACGTGTGAGCACGCCATGTACGAGGCGATCACGCACGCCGAGAATCGAATCCTGTTCGGACAGCACGTCACCGAGTTCCCGCAGATTCGCCGCATGCTCACCGAGGCCTACGCCCGGCTGGTCGGTATGAAGCTCTACAGCGAGCGCGCCGTCGACTACATGCGGTCGGCGTCGTCAACGGATCGGCGCTACCTGCTGTTCAACGCCATCGAGAAGATGACCGTCACCCGCGAGTGCGAGAAGATCATCACGCTGTTGTCGGACACCATCGCCGCGCGCGGCTTCGAGAACGACATGTTCTTCCCGATGGCCTTGCTCGGCTCGGTCGGCCTGCCCCGCCTTGAGGGCACCGTCCACGTCAACATGGCGCTGTCGCTGAAGTTCATGCAGAACTTCATGTTCCGTCCCGCCGACGCCGGACTGCTGGTGCTGCAACAGCTTCCCGTCGAGTACTCACCCAACGTGGCGACGCGGGCGCTGGCCACCGGCCTACGTGCGGCCGGCTCGGCACTCATCCCGCGGGTGGCGCGGATTCCGGTGGCGCCGGCGGCATTGCGATCCGACCGTCTGCCGGCGGTGCGCCGCCGCCGCGACTTCACCAACGACGACTTCCTGTTCCGGCAGGGCCCCAGCCGCGGCCTCGGGCGGGTGGCATTCGCGGACTGGCGCGGCATCCTGGAGAAGTTCGTGCACATCCCCAACGTCGCGGTGTTCCTCAACCAGGCCAACGGGTTCCAGACCCTGCTGGCCGCGGCCACACCGAACGCGCAGCAGCAGAACGACGTCGACTTCCTGTTCGCGATCGGTGAGCTGTTCACGCTGCTGCCCTACGCGCAGCTGATCCTCGAGCAGGCCATCATCGACCACACCGACGACGACGTGCTGGACCAGCTGTTCGAGGTTCTGGTCACCGACTTCTCCCGGCACGCCACCACGCTGCATTGCAAGCCGACCGCCACCGCGGCGCAGAAGAAGCTCGCGCTGGATCTGATCGCGGAACCGGTGGGCGACCCGGAACGCCTGGAGCGCATGGTCCGTACGGTGCGGGACCTGGCAGGTCGGTACGAGATGGCGCCCTAGTCGGACACGAACTGAGTGACGTAGGCACTCAACGGAACCAGCGAAATCCGGTCCAGCAGCTCCTGTGCGGCGGCGCGGTCCTCGGCCGTGCCCGTGCACTCGATGCGGCCCAGCAGCCAGATGATCGGGGCGAGCGAGCGGTGTTCGGTGACACCGGCAGGCAGTTCGCCGTTCCAGCTCGGCCCGGTGATGGCATAGGTCTGCGGCGTCGTCCAGGCGACGTGCTCGTCGGCGTCATCGAACACGTCGGCCCGGCCGGAGAGCACCTGGAACAGGTATCTGCGATCGGCGGCGTCCGGCAGTGTCAGCACCCAGGGCTCGGCGTTCACGTCGAGGAACCGGTCGACGTACATGGCGTCGGTGATGCTCGTCCGCATGAGTTGCTGCAGTGGGCAGCGGCGGGGTGCGGTCGCACCTTCGGCGCGATAGGCCCGGCGAGCCGTGGGGCCGGCCAGGATCACCAGTGCAGCCATGGCGATGGACAACGTGCCGCACCACGGCAGGACATCGGCTGCTGACATGACGGCCGTGCTCCAATCCGGGTGTGGCCCATGGTTGGTCGCGGGCCGGGTTCGGTCCGCTCATCCCACTGTGCAGGACGGCGCTGCCCGAAGTCTTGACATCTAGAGACTGATTCTTGACAGTTCGGGACAGCGCCATCCAGGGCAACAGCCGAGTATCAGCAAGGGGCGCCGGGCGGCGTGTAGTACGGCACGCCTTCGTCTGTGTAGCAGGGAACTTCACCCGCGACATACGGGACGTGCGCCGCCGCAATGGCAGTGCCGACGGCGACGTCGCCCGCGATGTTGGTGCAGCCGCCGGCGGAGAAGTGCCGGCCGCCCGCGCTGGCGCAGACATCCGCGGCGGCGGTGGGGGCCACCGTCAACGGTGCCACGGCCAGGGCCACGCCCATCAGTGGGACGGAAACCAGTGCGGTGATGCGTGGTGTCATGGTGCTCCTTGGGTTGATCAAGGCGAAATCGGCTCGCGTCGAGTACGTTTCGTGGCTTACGGGAGTTTTGTCACGGCCGGTGGCTGCCAGGTGCCATCGATGATCGACGGCGGGTTCTGCTTCGGCCAGTAGAGGCGCAGCATGAGGTTGAAGGCGCCGGCGGGTGCGGGCAACCAGTTGGCCTGCTTCTCCGGTCCCGGATTGTCGTGCTGCAGATACAGATCCACGGATCCATCGGGGTTGCGGGCCAGGTTGTCGCGCTGGCTGAGCGTGAAGCGGTTGAGCGGATTGGCGACGAAGAAGTAGCCCTCGTCGTACATCGTCAGCGACCAGAAGCCCTCGGCGGGAGGCAGCTGGTCCTTGGCGAAGTGCATCACGTACTTGTTGGCGCCGTTGTACGGCTGGCCCGCGGCATCGGTTTTCGATGTCGGGTAGACCGCGTCCTGGGGCCGGTTCGCGCCCAGCCCGATGGCGGTGATCAAGGCGCGCTGCAGGTAATCGGTGCCGTATTCGCCTGTCTTGGTGGTGAATTGCCACCCGTTGATGGTGTTGAGAGTGCCGTAGTGGCCCATGATCTTCGCGACGCCGTCCTTGGGTACGGACTTCAGCGCGGCAGCCACATCGGCATCGAGCTTGGTGATGTCGAATTTCTCGCCGGGCACGATGCCGATGCGGGCCATCTTCTCGATGATCGGCTTGTCGGCCGCGGCGGGCGGGTTGTCCTTCAGCAGGGCGGCAAGCATGTCGAAATAGGCTTCGGTACTGAGGTTTTCAACCTGGTCACGGACCGGGGTCTTCATGTCGATGCTGGGGTCGACCTTCCCGGCCGGCGGGGTGTAGGGCTTTCCGTATGAACTCAGCGGCACCAGCGAAATCTGGTCCTGCATCGCGTGCACGGCGGCATAGTCCGCAGGCGTGCCATCGCAGTAGATGCGGCCCATCAGCCACACCGTCGACGTCGGCGACTTGTACTCAGTCACGCCCGCGGGCAGCGTGCCCTTCCAGTTCGGGCCGGTGATGGCGTAGGTCTGCGGGCCGGTGCCCGTCGTGCGTTTGCCGGGAACCTGGAACACATCTGTCCAGCCCGACAGCATCGGGAAAAGGTAGTACCGGTCGTGGGCGTCGGGCAGCGTCAGGATCCACGGCTCGTCTTTGACGTCGATGAACCCGTTTGTGTACAGCGTGTCGGCGTTGGGCGCGGTGACGTCGCGGAACGCGGCGTTCGGGTACTCCCGCATACGCATCAACTGGCCCATCGGGGCCCGGGGCGCCTGCACCTGGGCGACGTTCGTCATGACCCGCCGCGTCATCTCGACGGTGTTGAGGGCGTAGCCGTAGACGTACGCGTCGACCGCGATGGCCTTGGCCTCGTCGGCGGACAGCTTCGACGGTTTGCTGGATGTGGAACAGCCGGCGGCTGTGGCCGCCAGCGCTGTGATGGTCAGGGCAGCCAGCGTCCGGGTCCACCGGCGATGTCTGTGCAGCATACGGGAAGTGCTCCTATTTCGTTGTTGTGCAGGACACATTGCCTGTACCTGCGGCGCGACGCTGCACCGGCTGATCGTGGGATTCGACTGTGCTGCACCATACCGGTTTGTGTCTTGACATTTCGCGACAAATTTTTGACAGTTAGAGACATGGCGATGATCCGGGGTACGGCGCTCACGTGCTTTCCCGAGTTGGTTGCTGAACTCGGCGGCGACGGTGACGCGCTGCTGGCCGCGGCGCATATCGCGAGCGCGGACATCGGCCGTCACGATCGGTTCATCTCCCTGCCCAGCGGCGCCCAGGCGCTCGAGTCCGCGGCGGTGGCACTGCGCACTCCCGATTTCGGACGTCGACTTGCATTGCGCCAGAACATCGACATCCTCGGACCCGTCGGGCTGGCGGCCCGCAACGCCGAAACGGTCGCCGATGCGTTCGTCATCTTCGACAAGTTCATGGCCGCCTACAGCCCCGCGATCAGTGCCCGGATCACCGTCCCCGTCGGAACCGACCTGCGCCGCTTCGAGTTCGAGTACCTTCTGGACCCGGCGCCGCCGCAGGCGCAGGCCATCGAGTTGTCACTCGGTGTCACGCTGCAGGTGCTGCGACTTTTCCTGGGCCCGGACTACCGCCCGCTCGCGGTGCACCTGCCGCATTCGGCGCGCACCCCGGCCGGCGAGTACCAGTCCTACTTCGGCTGCCCGCCGTCGTTCGGTGAACCGGTCGCCGGCTTCACACTGCGCGCCGCCGACTTGGAGCGGCCGTTGCCCACCGACCGCATCGCGCATCAGACGGCCATGGACTACCTCATGAACACCATCGGTGAATCCGAGCCTGCCACAACGCAATTGGTCCGCACCCTGGTCCGTCAGTTGCTGCCCGGTGGAGCCGTGGGGCTGCAGGACATCGCCCGGCATGTCGGCCTGCACCCAAAGACGCTGCAGCGACGCCTGTCGGCCGAGGGCGCGACGTTCGGTGACCTGGTCGATCAGACGCGCCGCGAGACCGCGCAGCGGTTACTGCTCGATACCGAACTGACCCTCGACCAGCTCTGCCGGAATCTCGGCTATGCCGAACAGAGCGTGCTCACGCGGTCGTGCAAGCGGTGGTTCGGCACGACGCCCACGGCCTACCGGAACGGCCGGCGCTGACGACTCAGCCGAGCCGCGTCCAGAGGCAATAGCCGGAGAACTCGACCGAGGACGCGGTGGGCGCCACGTCGAAGTGCAGCGTTTGGTCCGGTCCGCCGTCGGTCGCCACGGGCGCGCTGACCACACCGGCGCTGATCACCGCGCGCTGCTCGACATGGCATCGGTTCCCAGGACCGAGCGGCGTGCCACTCCACTTGCCGGACATCAGGTTTGGATTACGCATGCCCTGACCGTGCAGGGCGATGACGGGGCCGGTGCTCCACCAACGGTCGCTGGGTTCCGCGGGTAGTGCGACGGGCTGCCAGCGCCCTTCGTGGCACTGCAGCGGGGTGTTGGCGCCCGACCTGGGCGCCGGCGTCGTCGGCATGGTGGTGGCTTCGTCCGCCGTCGGCGGACACGGCTGATCCTGTTGTGGCGCAACGGGATCAGCCGCGCAGAGGGGCGCGACCGCGGTCGCCAGGGCGACTGCGGCCATCGCGACGGTCGTGCGAATCATGGCTACAGCTTCGTCAGATCGGTCTTCATCAGCATGACGTTGTACTCACTCCACAGTGACAGGTTCCAGTACAAGTCGGTACCCGTGCCCAGGGTCGACGGCGACCAGGGTTGCATCATGGGCGCGTAGATGCCGCCGTTCTGTTGCGGTATCAGCACGGTGGCCGCCGACCACGTGCCCTGTGGGGCGTCGGCGGTGCGCAGCACGACGTTGTTGAACTGGTCGGCGTAGAGCGTCACGTACTTGCCGAGCGTCGGGTTGTACTGCACCGACATCTCGCTGACCTGGTTGCCCGGCTTGCCGATGCCACACGCGCCGGTGTCCCTGCCGAACACCACGCCGGCCTTCGACGGGTCCTTGTACCAGCCCTGTTTGATCGCACCGATGCCGAACCAGCCGCCTGCGCTGCCCTTGTTGTAGTACTCGTACTTCGACACGTCGAGGATGTCGGCTTCGGCCACTCGCGAGATGTAGGCCGCTCCGCCGCGGCCGTTCGGGGTGCCATACGAGTAGACGTAGCCGTCCCCCGGACGAACCAGGGCCGCCTGCTGGAAATTGGCGTTGCCGCCCCAGTTCTGGCGGACGCTCTGCGGTGCGATGGTCCAGTTCTCGCCGTTGTCGGTCGAGTAGGCCATGGCCGAGTAATTCGTCGTCCACTGCCCGGGCGCGCCCCACTGCTTGACCGACATGAAGCTCAGGTACTGGGTGGCGCCGAACTGGGTGCCCGGTGTCGGCACCGAGATGCCGGAGGTCGGGATCAGCGTCACCCCGGACGGTAGACCCGCCGGGAGTTTGGCGGGCAGGATGATCTGGCGTGCTGTCGTCGGCGACGACAGCGGCGTACCGCCGAACATGTTGCCGTTGAACCACTGACCGGCCGGGATCGAGATGCCGTCGGCGAGGTTGGCATCCGACGAGCGGAACAGGATGTTGTTGAGCCAGTTCCCGGTCATGTTGGGGCCGCTGAAGGTGTCGCCGAACGCCATCAGCACCTGGTGCTCGTTGATCGGGGTGCTGGGATCGTCGGCGATGCCGTTGTCCCACGCGGTGCCGACGTCGGTGCCCCAGACGCCGAACCGGTTGTAGGTGTCGTTGGGCGCGAAGTTGCCCGTCACCCAGTCGACGAAACTCGTCGAGGGACTGAGCTGTTGACCCGGTGTGGGCCAGGCCGGCCGCGGGTTCATGACCGTGGTGAGCGCGGCCATGGGATTGCTCAGCACCTGGCCGGTGGTGGTGAGTGCGCTGACGACGTTCTGCGGCTTGATCGCTGTCAGGAGGTTGTCGATCTCTTTGCGCGCGAACGCCAGCACGGTCCACGCCAGCGTCGGCTGGGCCGGGCTGCCGAACGGATTGAACGCCCAATTCAGCGCGCCGGACACGGCTTTCATCACGGCGGCCACCGGGTTGGTCGGCTTGACCGTGGGTGCGGTGACGTTGGGGGTGAGCAGGTTCGTCGTCGCCGACACCGGGTTCGGCGACGCCGTGACCGCACTGGTGGTGACCTTCATGACCGTGGGTGCGACGGCCGCCACGCTGACCGGCTTGGGCTCCGCGGTCTGCTGGGCGGCCAGCGGCTTGGCGGCGGGCTTGTCCGGAGTCAGCTGTGGACGTTTCGGGGTTTTCGGGACCGTCGCGGTGTCGCTCGGGTTGTCGTTCTTCGGCTTGTTCGTGCGCTCACGGCCCTTGGCCGGTGCCTTGGTGGGTTTGTCGGTCTTGGGGTCAGGCGTGGTCTCGGTCTCAGGGTCAGCTTTGGGATCGGCCTTGGGGGCGGACGAGCTGTCGCCGGTGCTGCCCGCGGCCGGAGTCTCGGTCTTGTCGCCGCCCTTCTTGGGCCGGGGCTTGTCGCGACGCGGCTTGGTGGGGCTGCCCGAAGTGCCGGACGCGCCGGCGTTCTCGCCTGTCGTGGACGTGGCCGCCGGGCCGGCGGGCGTTCCTGATTCAGTCTGGTCGGCCCATGCGACGCCTTGGCCCGATGCGATCGCGGTTCCGATGCCGAGTGCGACGGCGAGCCTTCCGACCCGGCCGACGTAGCGTGCGGCGCTCATCGTGTCTCCCTGCTGTTCCAGCTAATTAACTAATGGAACAACATCGGCCCGAACCGCGGGAGACTTTTGGACGGTTGTTTCGGTTTCGACACCGTCAGCGAAGCAGCCCGGCCTCGCGGAGTGCGTCTTCGTACAACTCGATGGCGTGGTCGATGCCGCGATCGACCCAGCTGTCGACGAAGGCCACCCGGTCGGCGATCAGCTGGATTCCGGTGGCCCAGCGCTCGAAATCCCCAGTGCGGCGCAGGATGTCGATCTGGACGCGGGTGCCCTTGATGTGGATGAACCCGCCCAGCTCGGTAGTCTGCGGACGCAGCACCGTGACGTCGAAGCCTTCGATCCGGCCGTCGTCGACGAGGGCCTGCAGGTAGCCGCGGGCGTCGCGCAGCGCCGCGAGGGCCTGCAGTTCCCGTCCCGGGGTGGGCAGTCCCCAGGCAATCCAGATTCCGGTCTCGGACATGGCGCCCTACGCTACGCGCGAGCCGAGCAGTCGGCGGGGAAGACGCGGACGCCGCATGGTGCGCGCCACCCATTCGCCGAGGGTCACCCCGGCGGCCAGCGTGCAACCGACCATGACAGCGGTGAACAGATTGGAGATGGCCGCCAGGGTCTGTCCGGCCATGATCTCGGACAGCCCGCGGTAGACGGCGAGACCTGGCACCAGCGGAGTGATGCCGGCGACGGCGACGATGATCGGCGGGACGACGGCGCGCCGCGCCAGCAGGCCGCCGGCCAGACCGACGACGGTGGCGGCGACCGCGGAGGCCACGATCGGGCCGAGCCCCGCGTTCAGGATCGACCCGACCAGACCCGCGCCGACCGCGCCCGACGCGAACGAGGTGGTGAGCGCCTTCAGCGACGCGTAGCTGGCGAGCGCGAAGGCCGCTGACGCCAGGCCGCCGGTGAGCACCATGATCGGCAGCGGCGCATAGGGGAGCACCTCCTGCTGCATCGGCGGCAGGCTCGCGCCGAGGGTGCTGGTCAGTCGCAGCGCGATGCCCACGCCGCCGACCAGGCCTGCGGTGTAGACCATCACCTCGATGAACCGGCCGGCCGCTGTGACGGGCGCACCCGTGATGGCGTCCTGCACCGAACCGACGAGCGACAGCCCGGCCATGAGCACGATGATGCCGGACACGATGATGCGGTACGGCGCGACGACGGCGCTGTGCTCGATGGCCAGCTTGTAGATGAACGCGGCCGGGACCGTCGCCATGAAACCGCCCATGACCTGCTGGAAGAAGTAGGGCAGCCCGAGCTTGCCGAGAGAGACGTTGGTTCCGTAGATCGCGGCGGTGGTGACGAACGAGACGATGGCGAGCGTCGGGCTGCCGCCGAGCATGAGCGTCACCGCGGCTGCCATCAGCGCCCAACCCGACAGCGCGACCTTGCGTGAATACGGATGGTCGGCGGCGACAATGTGGTCCAAGGCCGCGCGGGCGGGCTTGAGGCCGAGGTGTCCGCGGCCGATCTGCCGCAGCAGCGTGTCCACCTGCTCGAGCCGGGTGTAGTCCAGCGAGCGGTACTTCACCGTGCGCATGTAGTTGGTCGGCGGCAGTCCCGGACCGCGGCGGGCCGAGACGTGGATGGCGTTGTAGGTGACGTCGACGGCGCAGTCCGGCAGCCCGTAGGTGGCGGCGACGAACGCGATCTGCTTACTGGTGTCGATGGCACCGGTACCGGAGTCCAGCAGCACCTCGCCGACGTTCATCGCCAGCTCGACCACTTCGGTGACGGCGCGCTCGTCGCTCAGGTCGACGGGCTGTGCCGGTGCGATGACGGGCAGTCCCGCGGTGTCGGCGGTGGACGGCCGGTCACCGAGAATTCGCCGCCGCGCGGAGGCGACGCGATCACGCAGTGTCACAACAGAATCGTAGGTCCCAGGTGTGAACCGCCAGCATTTGCGCGGTGCCGTGTGCCAGATCACGGCCGGGCGACGTTCGGTTGGCCGTCGGTCCGCCGACTACACCTTGCGAACGCGTTCAGAGGGGAGTCGGCGTGAGGGACTTTCGGCCGGGCGGCCGATGGTGGCGGCGGTCGGCCCGCTGGTGGCCGGTGGTGGTGGCGTTGTTGGTCACGGTCGCCCTCGCGATCGCCGGCGAGCATTGGTTGGCGGTCCTCGCCGGTCACCGGCTGAAGTGATGCCCGCCGCATCACCGGGCATGTGCAGGAACCGCCGACCTAGGATTGAGGTCAGCGTGGGGCGAGGGGGATGAAGGTGACCGACGATCCGGTGATCGCGCAGTTGTTGCAAGCGGTCGAGCAGAGTCCGGACGCACTGGCTCTGCGCCTGCACCTGGCAGGACTGCTGGCGGAACGGGGCCGGCACGCCGAGGCGTTGACGCACTGCGGTGCGGTGCTGGCCGTCGACCCGACCGACACCACGGCGCAGGGCTTGTTGCAGCAATGCACCGCGGCGCTTGCTGCCCCGGCACCACCGCCGGAATCTGTTGCACCGCAACCAAAGCCATCGTTCGACTGGGAAGCGGCGGAGGACCAGGTATCCGACATCATCAAGCCGGCGTTCGTCGACGAACCCACTCAGGCAGTGGGTGAGGACGACTTCGAGGCGGTTACCCGCAGCGAAGTCCGGCTCGCCGACGTCGGTGGCATGGACGCTGTCAAGAAACAACTCGAGCTCTCGCTGCTCGGGCCGCTGCGCAACCCCGAGTTGATGAAGGCCTACAAGATGTCGGCGCGCGGCGGTCTGCTGCTCTACGGACCGCCCGGGTGCGGGAAGTCGTTCATCGCCAAGGCGGTGTCGGGCGAGTTGGGCGCGAACTTCTATCAGGTCGGCATCGCGGACGTGTTGCACCGGTGGTTCGGTGAGAGCGAGCGCAGCATCCGCTCGGTCTTCGATACCGCGCGGCGCAACGCGCCCTGTGTGCTGTTCTTCGACGAGGTCGACGCACTGGGCCACCGCCGGTCCGCGTTGAGCGGTACGTCCGGCATCCGGACCATCGTCAACACGCTTCTGGAAGAACTGGATTCGGCATCGGCCAGCAACGACGGTGTGTACATCCTGGGCGCCACCAACGCGCCGTGGGATGTCGACGCGGCGCTGCGCCGACCGGGACGTTTTGACCGGATGGTCTTCGTCGGTCTGCCCGACACCGAGGCCCGGGCCAGCATCGGGCGGCTGCATCTGCAGGATCGCCCGATCGAGGGAATCGACCTGTCCGCATTGGCGGCCCGGACGGCAGGATTCTCCGGCGCGGATCTGGCTCATGTCTGTGACACCGCAACGCAATTGGCGATGGCGGACTCGCTGCACACCGGGCAGGTGCGGCCGGTGCGGATGTCCGATGTGGAGGCGGCGCTGCGGCAGGTCCGCCCGTCTACCGGTCCCTGGTTCGATACGGCCCGCAACGTCGTCGAATTCGGCAATCGGGACGGTACCTACGACGAGCTGGCGAAGTACCTGCGTCGCAACAAGATTCGGTGACCGCCGAAAGTGTCGAGGCCGCGCTGCAGCAGGCGCGGCTGTACCTCGACGTCGACAACCATCAGCGCGCCCGCGAGGTGCTGGCCGCCGCGCTTTCGACGGCGCCGGATGACCCGGTGCTGTTGACCCTCGATGCCCAGGCCGCCGTCGGGCTCGGCGACTACATCGGTGCCGAGCGCCGGCTCTATGCGGCACTGAAATCAGCCCCTGATGACGAGCACGCGCTTCGCTTGTACGCGTTGGCACTTCGAGGGCAGGGCCGACTCAACGAGGCGAAGTGGATGGCATGGCGGGCCGTCTGCGTCGATCCGAACGAGTACCGGACCCACCTGGTGTACGCCCAGATCCTGTCGGACGAAGGCTGGCTGGATGCCGCACTGGCGGAGGCCACCGAAGCGATCCGCCTGGAACCCACCGATCCTTCGCTGTTTGTCCTACGAGGGAACATCTTTCGGAAGATGTCGCGAACCGCCGAGTCCGATGCGGAATACACTGCCGCGCTGCAGCTGCAACCCGATCACGCGGTAGCGACACACAACCTGGCGGTCAACCGGATGTCGCGGGGCCGGCTGTTGGGTGCGCTGCGGGGTTTCCTCGGCGCCGGCACGCTGGACCCGGCCCTCGGCGGTTTGGCGCGCAGCAACATCGCACTCGCGATGGCCCGGTGGCTGCGGTGGTGCACTGCCGGAGTGTTGTTCCTCCTGTGGCTGCTGCTCGTCACAGCAGCTCCGGGTAACACGCTGGGTATGGGACCACGGATCGGTATCGCTGTGGCGACTGTCGGTCTCGGCGCCGCGCTGGGAAAGCTCGTTGTCACCGTCGGGCGCCGGACCTTGGCCTCGGCGCTGAAGAGCGGGCCACTGCTGGCGGTGCGCCTTGTCGTCGTCGTTGTCGCGGTGATCTTGGGAGCTCTCACCGTCGTCAGCCCCCACCAGTTGGAGGTGGTGCAGATCGGTGCGCCGATGCTGCTCATCATGACCCTCGTGCTGGCCTGGGTAGGTCGCTTCACGCGGCAGTAGGCAGGTACGAGGGTCGCGTCGTTTTGCGTTAGTACGACTGGCCGTTGGCGTACCGCTCGCGCCGGAAGTGGCGGCCGTTGCCGCGGTTGCGGCTCTTGTACGTCGGCAACTGGGAGTCGCAGTTCGGGCAGATCAGCCGCAGGTTCTCGCGACGGTTGTTCGTCGGGTCGCCGTCGATGTGGTCCAGGACCAACGCCAGCGGCAGGTCCTGCCAGGTTGTGTCTCCACCGCAGATCGCGCAGCAGCCGGATTGAGCGCCGAGAAGATAATCCCGGATGTAATGACCTTGATGGCTGTCGATTCGCCCGACGCCCGTTTCAAGCCGAGCAATGATCAGAACCTGTGGATGAGCCTTGGTAGGGCGGCGTGAATGTGGGCGCGCCTTCCCGGGGATGATCACA
>NZ_JBJIAK010000022.1:0-92218 GCF_045310915.1 Mycobacterium sp. SMC-17
ACTGGACCAAGACCGCCGACGAGATCTTCGAACGACTCGGTTCATATCTTCAACGAATTCCCGGCGCAGGACACTAGAACCAGGCGTCCCGCATCTCCAGTGTCGTGCGGTCCAGCGCCTCGAGCAGGTCCAATTGCGCTGCGGTCTTGGGCAATTCGAACCGGAAGAAGTAGCGGGTCGCCTGCCGCTTGCCGTCATAGAAATCGCCGTCTTTGCCGGCGGCGGCGACGAACTGCTCCAGCCACAGCCACGCCACCACGATGTGCCCGAACGCTTCCAGGTAGACGTGGCTGTTGGCCATCACCGCGGGGATGTCGCCGGAACCGAACATGCCGCCGGTCACGGCGACCAGCCGCTGCCACGACGCATCGAGTGCGCCTGCCAGCTCGGCGCCTTCACCACCCAGCTCGCCGGCCGCGCGGACCGTCTCGGCGATGACCTGGCCCAGCGCCGCGAGGCTGGCGCCGCCGCGCTGAGTCACCTTGCGGCCCAACAGGTCCAGACTCTGGATACCGTTGGTGCCCTCGTGGATCGGGTTCAGCCGGTTGTCCCGGTAATGCTGCTCGACGTCGTATTCGCGGGTGTAGCCGTACCCGCCGTGCACCTGGATCGCCAGATTGTTGGCCTCCAGGCACCACTGCGACGGCCAGCTCTTCGCGATGGGGGTCAGGATGTCGATCAGTAGGCCGGCCGCATCAGCTTCGGCGTCCGACTCCGCGCTGTGCTGCACGTCCACCAGCCGCGCACAGTACAGGCCCAGCGCCAGTCCACCTTCGACATAAGCCTTCTGCGCCAACAGCATTCGCCTTACATCGGGGTGTTCGACGATGGGCACCTGCGGCGTCGTCGGATCCTTGACGTCGAGCGGACGGCCCTGCGGCCGCTCCCGGGCGTACTGCACCGACTTGAGGTAGCCGGTGTAGCCCAGCGCGACCGCACCCAAGCCGACGGCCATTCGGGCCTCGTTCATCATCTGGAACATGTAGACGATGCCACGGTGCGGTTCACCCACCAGATAGCCGACCGCGCCGTTCTCGCCGCCCGGATTGAATTGCGTATCACCGAAATTCAGGACGGTGTTGGTGACACCGCGCTGCCCCATCTTGTGGTTGAGGCCGGCGATGGCAACGTCGTTGCGCTCGCCTATCGAGCCGTCGGAGTTCACCAGGTACTTGGGCACGATGAACAGCGAGATGCCCTTGGTCCCCGGCGGTCCGCCCGGAATCTTGGCCAGCACGAGGTTGACGATGTTGTCTGTGATCTCATGCTCGGCGCCCGAGATCCACATCTTCGACCCGAACAGCCGGTAGGTGCCGTCGTCGCGCGGTTCGGCGCGCGTCGCGACGTCGGCCAGCGACGAGCCGGCCTGCGTCTCCGAGAGCGCCATGGTGCCCGAAAAGTGCCCCGCCAGCATGGGTTTGACATAGGTCTCGATCTGCTCGGGCGTGCCGAATTTCGTCAGCAGGTTGGCGTTGGCGATGGTCAGCATCAGGTAGCCCGATGTCGATACGTTGGCCGCGGCGATCCAGGCGAATGCCGCCTGCGCGACGACGGCCGGCAGTTGCGCTCCGCCGACCGACTCGTCCATGGACATGCCGATCAGGTCGGCTTCGACGAATGCGTCCCAGGCCTCTTTGACCTCGGGGACCATCGTCACGGTCTGCCCGTCGAAGGTCGGCTCGTTGGCGTCGCTCTTCTTGTTGTGCGGCGCGAAGTAGCGTTCGGCAAGTTGCTCGCTGAGGTCCAGGACCCCGTCGAAGGTCTCGCGCGAGTGATCGGCGAACCGCTTGCGGCTGGTCAGTTCATCGACCTTCAGCCACTCGTACAAGAGGAAGTCGAGGTCGCGGCGGGACAGCAGCAAGGATTTCATCGGACCTCGGTCACCTCTCGATCGCGGGTTCTATGCGCCGCCGCCGAGGGGGTCCTCGGTGCGGATCGTTTCGTCGCGGATCAGGCCGCGCAGCAGTGCCGTGCTGAACTCGACGGCGATCTCGGAGGCCGTGCGCCGGCCGTGCGGCCGCAGCCACCGGTAGGCGCCCAGCGTCATCCCGATGTAGCCCAGCGCCAGCACATGCGAGTCGCAGTCATTGAACTCGCCACTGGCGATGCCGCGGTCGATCACGTCGCGGACGTGCTCGTAGACCGTCGTCTCCGCCTTGCGGATGTATGCGACCTGCTCCTCGGTGAACCACTCGGTGATGTACGGCCCCTCCTGGAAGTACACCGCCGCGGATTCCAGGTCGGTGGCGATGCCGGTCAGCAAGCGCCGGGTGAAGTTGAAGATGGTCTCGCGCGCCGAGGCGGTCGGGTCGTCATGCAGGGCATCGACGGTGAAGTCGGCGGTCGACTTGTAGATGTCCCAGAGGATCAGCGACTTACTGGCGTAGTAGTGGTAGACGGTCGCCTTGTTCAGCCCGACGGCGTCGGCGACGTCGTCCATGCGGGTCCCGTGGTAGCCGCGGGCCGCGAACAACTTGGCGGCGACCGCCAGCAACTCCTCGCGCCGCGACGTGCCGTTCGACCCGTTCGACGCAGCCGACGCCCCCGCGGGCGATCCCGTGGCAGAACCTTTTGTCGACGACTCTGTGGACATGTCAGCTCACTCTATGCAGCCGGGCGCGCGGCCCGGGACCCAATCAACTGGTTGGCCAGTCTATGCCGTGGCATCTCGTCGGCCGATCTGCCACTCGCAACGGGGAGCCAGCAGCTAAACTCGCGAGTAACAAGCTTGTCGGTTGGAGGTACTGATGGATCCGAGCCCGGACTACGACGCGAGCGACGAGGTCGAGTACTTCTTCAACTGGGTCCCGTGGGGCCTGCGCGGCGTATACCCGCCCCCGGCGTACCCCCCGGTGTAACCACCCCAGAATTCCACCATTCCGACCGGTGTGTTGGCGCGCTGCGTCCCACCGGTCGGAATTGCTGTACCCAAATCCGTGCCGATGACGTAGACATATCCAGGCAATGCTGGCCAGTGGATTTTTGGTCGCATTATGAGCGACTGCTAATTTATAAGCGATTGCTAACTGGTATAGGGGGGCAAGAGCACCGTCCCGGGGTGGATGGGGGAGACTCTTGCAAGCAAACCAACACAGATCGGATCGGATTCGATGATCATCGGGATTCCCCGCGAGTCTCTGGCTGGTGAGACGCGGGTTGCCGCCACTCCTGCAACTGTCGGGCAGCTGATCAAGCTCGGCTATTCGGTAGTGGTTGAGTCCGGCGCCGGCGACTTGTCCAGCTTCGCCGACGCCGCCTATGTAGAGGCCGGCGCCGACATCGGCTCCCCCTGGGCCGCCGACATCGTGCTCAAGGTCAACGCCCCCGACGACGGTGAGATCGCCGCGCTCAAGGACGGCGCCACCCTGGTCTCGCTCATCTCCCCCGGGCTCAAGCCCGAACTGGTCGAGAAGCTCGCCACCCGCCCGATCACGGTGCTGGCCATGGACGCGGTGCCGCGTATCTCGCGTGCCCAGTCCCTGGACGTGCTGTCGTCGATGGCCAACATCGCCGGCTACCGCGCCGTCGTCGAGGCCGCGCACGCCTTCGGCCGGTTCTTCACCGGCCAGGTCACCGCCGCCGGCAAGGTCCCGCCGGCCAAGGTGCTCGTCGTCGGCGCCGGTGTCGCCGGCCTGGCCGCGATCGGCGCCGCCGGCTCGCTCGGCGCCGTCGTGCGGGCCACCGACCCGCGCCCCGAGGTCGCCGACCAGGTCGCCTCCCTCGGCGGCGAGTACGTGTCCGTCGATCCCAACGCCGGCGAGGTGTCGGCCACCGGCTACGCCAAGGAAATGGGCGACGACTACAAGGCCCGCGAGGCCGAGCTGTACGCCGAGCTGGCCAAAGACGTCGACATCATCATCACCACCGCGCTGATCCCGGGCCGTCCGGCGCCGCGGATCATCACCGCCGACATGGTCGCCTCGATGAAGCCCGGCTCGGTGATCGTCGACATGGCCGCGGCCAACGGCGGCAACGTCGAAGGCACCGTCAAGGACCAGGCCATCGTCACAGACAACGGCGTGACGATCATCGGCTACACCGACCTGGCCGGCCGCCTGCCCGCGCAGGCTTCTCAGCTGTACGGCACCAACCTGGTCAACCTGCTCAAGCTGCTCACCCCGGAGAAGGACGGCCAGGTCGTCCTGGACTTCGACGACGTGGTGCAGCGTGGCGTGACCGTCGTGCGCGACGGCGAGATCACCTGGCCGCCGCCGCCGGTGCAGGTCTCCGCCGCCCCCGCCGCGCAGCCTGCCGCCGCGCCCGCGGTGTCTCAGGCCAAGGAGCCGATGACCACGGCGCGTCGTCTGGGCCTCACCTTCGGTGCCGCCGCGGTGCTGTTCCTGCTCATCGCCGCGTCGCCGGCTGCCCTGCAGGTCCACCTGACGGTGTTCGCCCTGGCAATCGTGATCGGCTACTACGTGATCGGGCACGTGCACCACGCCCTGCACACCCCGCTGATGTCGGTGACCAACGCGATCTCCGGAATCATCGTGGTCGGCGCGCTGCTGCAGATCGGGCACCACAACACCCCGATCACCGCCCTGGCGGGCGTCGCGATTCTGCTCGCCAGCATCAACGTCTTCGGTGGCTTCGCGGTGACCCGCCGCATGCTGGCCATGTTCTCCCGCAGCTAGAGCCTGCTGACCTAAAGAACCTTTGGAACGGATTCATGTTCAACGCAGAAACCATCACCAACGTGGCGAACGCGGCGTACGTCGTCGCCGCCCTGTTGTTCATCCTCGCTCTGGCCGGCCTGTCCAAGCACGAGACCTCCAAGGCCGGTAATGCCTTCGGCATGGCCGGCATGGGCGTCGCCCTGGTCGCCACCATCGTCCTGGCCATCAACAAGCAGATCGAGCCCCTGGGCCTGGCGCTGCTGATCGGCGCCATGGCCGTCGGTGCCGCCATCGGTCTGTGGCGCGCCAAGGTCGTCGAGATGACCGGCATGCCCGAGCTGATCGCGCTGCTGCACAGCTTCGTGGGTCTGGCCGCCGTGCTGGTCGGCTGGAGCGGCTACCTGCACGCCGAGTTCGACCCGAACAGCCAGGGCGCCCTCGAGCTGGCCAAGGAAGGCATGCTCGGCATCCACTCCGCCGAGGTCTTCATCGGCGTGTTCATCGGCGCGGTGACCTTCACCGGTTCGATCGTGGCCAACCTGAAGCTCTCGGCCAAGATCAAGTCCGCGCCCCTGATGCTGCCCGGCAAGAACTTCCTCAACGTCGGCTCGCTGGTGGTGTTCATCGCGCTGACCGTGTGGTTCTGCATCGCGCCGAACCTGTGGCTGCTGGTCGGCGTCACCGTCCTGGCGCTGCTGCTGGGTTGGCACCTGGTCGCCTCCATCGGCGGCGGCGACATGCCCGTGGTCGTGTCGATGCTCAACAGCTACTCCGGTTGGGCCGCGGCCGCCTCGGGCTTCCTGCTGTCCAACGACCTGCTGATCATCACCGGCGCGCTCGTCGGCTCCTCCGGTGCCTACCTGTCCTACATCATGTGCAAGGCCATGAACCGGTCGTTCATCTCCGTCATCGCCGGTGGCTTCGGTATCGAGGCCGGCCCCGCCGAGGACAAGGACTACGGCGAGCACCGCGAGATCACCGCCGAAGGCGCCGCCGAGATGCTCGCCTCCGCCAGCTCGGTCATCATCACGCCCGGCTACGGCATGGCCGTCGCCCAGGCCCAGTACGGCGTCGCCGACCTGACCCGCAAGCTGCGCGACAAGGGCGTCAACGTCCGCTTCGGCATCCACCCCGTCGCCGGCCGCCTGCCCGGCCACATGAACGTGCTGCTCGCCGAGGCCAAGGTGCCCTACGACATCGTCCTCGAGATGGACGAGATCAACGACGACTTCGACGACACCGACGTCGTGCTCGTCATCGGCGCCAACGACACCGTCAACCCCGCCGCCTCCGAAGACCCGGGCAGCCCGATCGCCGGCATGCCGGTGCTCACGGTGTGGAACGCCAACAACGTCATCGTGTTCAAGCGCTCCATGGCCTCCGGCTACGCCGGCGTGCAGAACCCGCTGTTCTTCCGCGACAACAGCCAGATGCTGTTCGGCGACGCCCGCGACCGCGTCAACGACATCCTGGCCGCGCTGTAGAAATTCATCGAAGAAGCCTCCAATCCATTGGGATTGGAGGCTTCTTCGTGTCCATGCCGAACACAACGTCTGCCTGGGAGCGTCGTTGACACGTATATACGGTTATCGACACTCTCAGCCCGACATTGTGATTGCGCCCGCGGTCGATCCCGGTCCACCAACTCCGTCAGCGGACGAAATCACCTACCGCCGCGAGGAATTCGTCCGGCTTCTCGACCATCGGGCTGTGGCCTGAGCCGGCGATGAGGTGCGGCGGCAGCCCGGCCGCGGTGTAGCGCGCGACGTTGGGCGCTGTCGGGGTCAGGACGTCCTTGTCACCCCACAGCACCAGCACGGGCTTGCCCAGCCCTTTCAGCGTCTCGGCGACGGGGCGGCCGGCGTCTTTCGAATCGCACACGCCCGCGTAGGTCAGCTGCTTCAGGGAGCGGTAAGCCAGCGGCGGGACGGGATAGTCGGCCGCGAACCCCGTCTGCAGCGAGCCCGCACTGATCGCATCGACGCCGCGGAAATGATCGAGCGCAGGCCCGATGAGCGGCCAGCACAGCATCTTGCCGAGCAACGGCATGGACACCAGGTCCTCCGCCGCGGGGGTGTCCGAAACCGCCACGCGCTCAACCATTTCCGGGTAGCGGGTGGCAAACTCGGCAGCCACCTTGCCGCCCATCGAATGCCCCACCAGTTCGGCATGCCGGACACCCAGCGCCTCCAGCGCGCGGTGCACCGCCTCGGCCTGACCATCGGAGTGATACGGCGCCGCGTCAGTGGGGGCCTCGGAACCGCCGTGGCCGACGAGGTCGACGGCGATCACGCGCTGATGCGCGGCCAGCGCCGGGGCGACCTTCTCCCACCACTCGATGGAGGCCGAATACCCGTGCAGCAGAACGATTGCGCGGTCGCCGGGCGGCCCGTACTCGCGGATGTTCAGGTCGGGTCCATCGAGTTTCAGTACGTGGCCGCCGGCGAACGGTTCGGCCGCGCGGCCGGTGTGCTCCACCACCACGGCGTTCACCACCAACGCCACCATCGCTGCGACGAGCAGACCGCCCAGAATGCGCAGTTTCATGGCGCGACGCTACCGCCGCCGATGGGTCGCAGGCGCGCTATTTTCTGGCGAGTAGGGATTGCCCCCGCTTACAGGGGACTACTCGCGCTCGGGTGGTGACGTCACGGTCACTCGGGTGCCGCCGCCGGCCGCAGAGTCGACGAGCATCGAGCCACCCATCGCATCGAATCTGGCCAGCAGCGAGCCCAGCCCGATGTGTCCGTCGGCCACATACCGTGACACCACGGCCGGATCGAATCCGACGCCGTCGTCGGCGACGGTCAGGACGACGCGATTGCCGATGCGGCCCAATCGAACCGAGACCGTCGTGGCCTGCGCATGCTTGCCGATGTTGGTCAGCAGTTCACGTGCCGCGCGGTACAGCAGCTGCTGCGCATCCGGCTTGCCGACTTCCTCGAGGTCGGCCCGCACCGCGACCCGGCTGCGAGACTCGAACTGCCGCAACAGTTCCCGTACCGCCGGCGTCAGCCCGAGCTGGGCGAGCACCTGCGGGTGCAGTTCGGTGACCGTCGAGCGCAGCGCCGTCGCCGTGTCTTCCAACGCGGCGTAGACCGCGTCGAGTTCGGGCCCGGGGGTCCGCTCCCGGACCTCGTCGAGCTGCAGCCTGGCCGCCAGCAGCGTCTGCAACGGACCGTCGTGCAACCCTTCGGCGACTTCCCGGTTGTGCCGCTCGTCGGACTGCATGGCCTCGGATACCAACTGGCGCCGCACCTCCTGCAGGGCCTGCACCCGCTCCTGGCGACGCACGAGCACGAAGCACAACACGGTGGTGGCCACCGCCAGCCACACGAGGAACCCGAAGTGCGTGTAGACCATGTTCGGCAGGCCCATGCGGTCGTCGTGCTTGGAGTAAAAGATCCACACCGCCAGATAGCCCGTGGCCGTCAGGGTTCCGATGGCCGCGGTCATCAACGGACGGTCCTGGAAGGCCACCGAGATCGGCAGCAGGAAGAAGACGGGCAGCAGCGCCGCGGTCGCGCCACCGGACACCAGACACAGCGCCAGGATCACCACCAGGTCGATGCCGGTCGACGCCCAGTCCGCCCAGCGCGGCACGGGTCCGCGCAGCACTGCCACCAGCCAGATCACCGCGGCGACGGCGTACAGGCCCAGGATCACGGCATACAACTCGGGCAGCCAGTGGTCGACCTCCCAGATCCAGACCAGGACACCGATCAGCGCGATCAGCGGGAGCCGTAGCCCGGCGGAAATCCGCACCGGTTCGGCGGCCAGGTACTCCCCGATCCGGCTGAGCATCGGCCTCACGTCAGTCCAGCAGCTTTCGACGCATCGCCTCGGCCACGGCCGCCGCGCGGTCCCCGACCCCGAGCTTCTCGTAGAGCCGCTGCACATGGGTCTTGACCGTCGACGGCGCCAGGAACAGCTCCTTGGCCATGGCCGGGATGGTCGCACCCTTGGCGATCAGCTGCAGCACCTCGCGTTCGCGCGGGCTGAGCACCGGGGCGTCCGGCTCGGCCCGACGACGGATCTCGCCGGCGAGCCCCGCGGCCAGGCTGGGGGCGACGACGTCGCGGCCCTTGGCGCATTCGAGGATCGCGTGTACGAGCTCGCTGCGCGTCGACTCTTTCGGCAGAAACCCGGCCGCGCCGTCTTGCAAGGCCCGGTACACGATCTCGGCCTCGTCATGCGCGGAGAGCAGCAGCACCCGGGTCGGCAGGCCGTCGCGCACCACCGCCGCCGCCACCTCGGCGCCGTCCATGCCGGGCATCCGGTAGTCCAGCAGCGCGACCTGAGGTTTGTGGACGCGGATCGCCTCCAACGCCGACGTGCCGTCGTCGGCTTCGGCCAGTACCTCGATGGCGCCACTCGCCGTCAGCGCGCGGACGACGCCGTCGCGGAACATCGGGTGGTCGTCACCCACCACCACGCGAACCCGTTCGTCGGTCATGCCGTCAGCGTCGCACGGCGACCAGCGAAAAGTAACTCCGATCGCAAATTGACGGCCGCGTGTCCCCCGATCGGCGGACGCCCGAATCCACCGGCGTACCGGCCGATTGCCCGATACCCGCCGAGCCCGCGTCCAGGCACTCTTGAGTCATCACCGGAACACACCGGAGCAAGACACCAAAGATCAACTGACACAGGAGAATTCAGATGAGCATCACCGCCCGCACCTTCGGCCTCTCGATCGTCACCGCCGGCATCCTGGGTGGGTCGGCACTCGGCCTGGCCGGCGCCGCCGGCGCCACCACCCTCGGCCCCGATGTGCGCCCGCCGGCCATCGTCGCCACCCCGTCGATCACCGCACCGCCGGCGAGCATGCCGCTGCCCGGCGCGATCTGGCACCGCGGCGTCTACCGCGTCGCGGCCCTGCAGGGCCGCTGACCGCCCCGGACCCGGATTCCCTCCCCGAAGTCGTCGCAGGGAGGGAATCCGTCGTCGTGGGGCCGGACGTCGACCGCCCGTCACATCGTTAGACAAGTGGCATATCGTGGCGGGCATGGACTTCGCGTTGTCGGCAAAAGCGCAGGATTACCAGCACAGGCTCACCGAGTTCATGACCGAACTCGTGCTGCCGGCCGAGGCCTCCTACCACGCCTATCGCGAAGAGAAGGGCCCGAAGGACCACACGGTGCCGCCGGTGGTGGAGGAACTCAAGATCGAGGCGCGCAAGCGCGGCCTGTGGAATCTGTTCCTGCCGTCGGAGTCGGGGCTGACCAACCTGGAGTACGCCCCACTGGCAGAGATTTCCGGCTGGAGCATGGAGATCGCGCCGGAGGCCATCAACTGCGCCGCCCCCGACACCGGCAACATGGAGACCCTGCACCTGTTCGCCAATGAGCAGCAGCGCAAGCAGTGGCTCGATCCGCTGCTCAATGGCGAAATCCGCAGTGCCTTCGCCATGACGGAACCCGCGGTCGCCTCGTCCGACGCCCGCAACATCGAGACGACGATGCTGCGCGACGGTGGCGACTACGTCATCAACGGCCGCAAGTGGTGGATCACCGGGGCCGCGGACCCGCGCTGCAAGATCCTGATCGTCATGGGCCGCACCAACCCTGACGCCGCCTCGCACGCCCAGCAGTCGATGATCCTGGTGCCGGCCGACACCCCCGGCGTGGACATCCAGCGGTCGCTGCCGGTGTTCGGTTGGCAGGACCAGCACGGGCACTGCGAAATCGTCTTCGACAACGTCCGCGTGCCGGCCGAGAACCTGCTGCACGAAGAGGGCTCCGGTTTCGCCATCGCCCAGGCGCGGCTGGGGCCGGGCCGCATCCACCACTGCATGCGCGCCATCGGTGCCGCCGAGCGTGCGCTGGCCCTGATGATCGATCGGGTGTCCACGCGCGTGGCGTTCGGCAAGCCGCTGGCCGAGCAGGGTGTGGTGCGCGAGTCGATTGCCAAGTCCCGCAACGAGATCGACCAGGCCCGGCTGCTGTGCGAGAAGGCCGCTTGGACCATCGACCAGCAGGGCAACAAGGCCGCTCACGTGCTGGTGTCGCAGATCAAGTCGGTGGCCCCGCAGGTCGCGTGCGACGTGATCGACCGCGCCATCCAGGTGCACGGCGCCGCCGGTATCTGTGACGACGTCCCGCTGGCCCGGCTGTACGCCTGGCACCGTGCCATGCGCCTGTTCGACGGGCCCGACGAGGTGCACATGCGCACCATCGCGCGGGCCGAACTCGGCCGCGAGAAGTCGGCGCTGGCCGCAGCGGCGTTGGGGCACTGATGAAGTCGACGGGTTTGGAACTCGCGGGCGCCTGGAACTTCCGCGATGTCGCCGAGGAGACGGGCATTGCCCCCGGCCGGCTGTTCCGCTCCAGCGAGCTCAGCGGACTCGTCGAAGACGGCCGTAAAGCGTTGCAGCACTATGGGATCACTGACGTCGCCGACCTCCGGTCGTTGCGCGAGGTCGAGCGCCGTGGTCCCGGCCAGGTGCCCGACGGCGTCGCGATCCACCTGCTGCCGTTCCACGAGCTGGCCGCAGCCGGGACCGATACCGCCGAGGCGCCGCACGAGAACGCCTTCGAGAAGATGATGACCGCGAAGCCCGACGACGAGGATGTCGCCGTCGCCGCCGGCCGCTTCATGGTCGAGGAGTACCGCCGCTTCCCCACGCTGCCCGGTGCGCATCTTGCGATACGCCAAGTCATTTCGATGCTTGCCGACGCGCGGCCGGTGATCGCACACTGCTTCGCAGGCAAGGATCGCACCGGCTTCACGGTGGCGACGGTGTTGGGTGCCGTCGGCATCGATCGCGACGCGATCCTCACCGATTTCCTGCGGAGCAACGACGCCGTGCCGCAGCTGCGCGAGGGCATCCTCGAGACCATCCGGACCCGGGCCGGCGAGACGGCCGAGGTCGTGACGTTCGCCGAGGCCAGGCTCACCGAGGAGGTGCTCGGCGTCCGCGAGGAGTACCTGGACGCGGCCTTGGAGGTCGTCGGTGCCGAGTACGGTTCGCTGCCGAATTACCTTGCCGCCATTGGTGTCACCGACGAGCAGGTGACGCGATTGCGGACCGCGCTTCGGGACTAGGACCCGTCCGCGCGCTGCGCGTTGACCGTGAGCGTCACCCGAACCTCGTCGGCCACCTTCATCGCGCCCATCAGCATCGAAAACTGCTTGATCCGATGGTCGCTGTGCCGCACCACCGCCTCACCGGCGATCCGCAGGTCGGCGCCATCCGGTGTCATGTGGACGACGACGCTCTGCGCGCGGCTCTGGCCACTGAGGTCCAGCGTCCCGGCAAGCCGCCACGAGTCCTCGCCCCGTTCAACCAAAGAAGCACGGAACACAGCCTGCGGAAACCGCTTGGTCTGCAACGATTTCAGCGCATTGTTTCGGACCAGGGTCTTCTCCGTGCCGGACAACGGTGTCATGCCGCCCTCACCCGTCAGCACGTCCAGCGAGTCCAGGTCGACGGTCACCTCGACGGCGATGGGGTCGTCTCCGTCAACGTCCACGGTCGCGAGCCATGATCGCATCACGATGGTCAACCGATGTCCCATCCGGGCCGCACTGCCGGTGACGCCGGTGTGCAGGAGCAGCTCGCCGGACGATGCGTCGAAAGTGCGTTTCGCTGCGGTCAACTCCCGACCACCAGCCCCGTCACCCACGCGATGGTCGCCAGCAACGCGGCCGTCAACTCCACCCCCATGGCCAGGGCGACGCCCTTGATGGCGTGTTTGGTCGACGTCCAGGCCCGGCTCGTGTCCCGCAGCGCCGAGTACTCGGACAGGTAGACGCCGAGCACAAAGCCCAGGGCCAGGCCCAGCACCGGGATCACGAAAAACCCGATGACGCCGAGGATTCCACCGATGACGAGGCTGCGGGTCGACACGTCGGCCCGGCGCATCCGGCGCATCGGCCAGAGATATTTGATGACCTCGCCCGCCAGGAACAGTGCCGCCGCGACGCCGAGCACGACCCAGGACGTCGCGGTGTGGACGGCCACCGCCCACACCGCGATCGCCAGGAACACCAGCAAGCCACCGGGCAGTACCGGTACCACGATGCCGACGAGGCCGATCGCGATGACCAGCGCCACCAGCACTGTTCCCAAGGTGTTCAATTACGGCTCCAGCACTGCCTTGCCGTGAATCTTCCCGTCTGCCAACGCCTGCAGCGCGGCGGCACCGTCGGACAACGCGAAGCGCATCGGCTCCGGTGGCCGCAAGCCGGCTTGCACCAGCTTCGCCAGGCCCGCACCCACCTCGGCGTCCGCACCGGGTACCTGGCGGATGAACTCGCCGTACCCGACACCCACCACGCTGACGTTGCGCAGCAGCAGACGGTTCACCTTCACCGACGGGATGCCTTGGCCCGCAGCGAAACCCAGCACCAGCAGCCGGCCCTCGGGGGCCAGCACCCGGATCGCGTCGTCGAACGCGTCTCCGCCGACCGGGTCGACCACCAGGTCCACTCCCCGACCATCGGTCGCCGCCAGCGCGGTATCGCGCCAGCCGTCGGTCAGCGGCAGCACCACGTCGGCACCGACGGACGCGACGAAGTCCAGCGCCTCGGCACGGTGCACCATGGCAACCACCTTGGCGCCCATGGCCTTTGCGACCTGGATGGCCGCGACCCCGACACCGCCCGCCGAGCCGAGCACCAGCACCGTCTCCCCCGCCAGCAGCCGGCCGCGGCGGGCCAGCGCGAAGTACATGGTGTAGTAGTTGCCCAGCAGGCAGACCGCTGCGGCGTCGTCCAGGCCATCGGGTGTCGGGATCACCGAATCCGGCAGCGCCAGCGCACGTTCGGCGTAGCCGCCCATCATGGTGAACGCCGAGACCCGCTGACCGGCAACGAAACCGGAGCTCTCGGGCGCCGACCGGACGGTACCCGCCACCTCCATACCCGGGGTGAACCCGGGCGGCAGCTTGAGCTGGTACTCGCCGCGGATCAGCAGCAGGTCGGGAAAGCAGACGCCGGCCGCACCGACATCGATGACGACCGCATTGCCCGAGGGATCCGCGGCGTCATCGATATCGGTGTAGGCCAAGCCCGATGGGCCCGTCAGCGACTGCGCGACAAGCGCTTTCACCTATCAGCCGAGCGAGAAGCTGGCGGCCTTGGCGGCGGACAGATCGGTGATCTCGCCCCACTTGGCGGCGACGTCATCGACCGAAGGCACATCGCCGAAGGTGATGCCCTCGTTCTGGAACAGCGCGGTGCGCTGCACCTTGCCGCCGCCGACGATGAAGATCGAATCGGTGTCGGGTAGTTCCTCGGTCATCAGGTAAGCCACCACCGGCGCCACATACTCCGGAGACAGTTTCGCGAACACCTCCGGCGGCACGATGTCCTGCGTCATGCGGGTCGCGGCGATCGGCGCGATGGCATTCAGCTTGATGTTGTACTTGGCGCCTTCCTGAGCCAGCGTGTTGATCAAGCCGACCAGACCCAGCTTGGCCGCGCCGTAGTTCGCCTGGCCGAAGTTGCCGAACAGACCGCTGGTCGAGGTGGCGACGACAACACGGCCGAAGCTCTGCTCGCGGAAGTGCGGCCACGCAGCGCGGATGACGTTGTAGCCGCCGTACAGGTGCACCTTGAGCACGATGTCCCACTGCTCGGCGGTCATCTTGTGGAAGGTGCCGTCACGCAGGATGCCCGCGTTGGACACCACACCGTCGATCTTGCCGAACGCGTCGATCGCGGTCTTGACGATGTTCTCGCCACCCTCGGGCTCGGCGACGCTGTCGTAGTTGGCGACGGCGCGGCCGCCGGCGGCCTTGATCTCCTCGACCACCTGGTCGGCCATGTTGTGGCCGGCGCCGGTGCCGTCGCGGGCGCCGCCGAGGTCGTTGACCACGACACAAGCGCCTTCGCGGGCCAGCGTCAGCGCGTATTCACGACCCAGGCCGCCTCCGGCTCCGGTGACGGCAATGACGCGATCCTGCACTCCGGGCATGGGTTTCCTCTCATGGAACAGAAATTGGACAGCCCGCCCCATCTATTTCGGGTGGGGCCACCCCTTGTGTATACGGCGACCGGCTGACCGCCGTGCCGCCGGGTCTGCAATCTCTAGAAGAACTTGCGCGCGATCTTCCACGCCTTGTCGGTGTACGGCGGGTAGATGAGCTTGCCCAGGTCGGGCCGGGTCGGCTTGGTCATCACCGACTTCGCGTGGCTGAACTCCAGGAAGCCGTAGCGACCGTGGTAGGCACCCATGCCGGACGGTCCGACGCCGCCGAACGGCAGGCGCGCGGTCGAGACCTGGAAGATCAGGTGGTTGACCAGCATGCCGCCGGCCGGGACCTCACGGATGAACCGTTCGCGGACGGCCTTGGCCTTGGTGAACAGGTACGCCGCCAGCGGCTTGGGCCGGGCGTTGACGAACGCAATGGCGTCGTCGAGCGAGTCGACGGTGATCACCGGCAGGATGGGCCCGAAGATCTCCTCGGTCATGACGGGTGCGTCGAGCGGCGGATCGACCACGACGGTCGGCTGCATGGTGAGCCGGGCCGGGTTCGTGCCGCCGCCGGTGACGACGTCCCCGCCGGTGCCGAGGTAGCTGCTGAGCCGGTTGAACTGCCGCTCGCTGACGATCGGCAGGCCGTCGGCGTCGTCGGCGGTGAACGCCACGACGGCGTCCCGGATCTTGGCGACCAACTCATCGCGAATGGGCTTCTCGGCCACCACGTAGTCCGGCGCGACGCAGATCTGGCCCGAGTTGACGACCTTGGCGAAGGCGATGCGCTTGGCGGCGACGTCGATGTCGGCGTCGGCCGCGACGATCACGGGGCTCTTGCCGCCGAGTTCCAGCGTGACCGGGGTCAGGTGCTCGGCTGCGGCGGCCATGATCTTCTTGCCGATCTCGGTGCCACCGGTGAATATGATGCGGTCCAGGCCCTGCGCGATCAGCTCCTGGCTGACCATGCCGTCGCCCTCGACCACGGCGAAGGCCGAGGTGTCGAGGTACTTCTCGACCAGCTCGACCATCAGCCGCGACGAGGCCGGGGCGAACTCAGATGGCTTGAGCACCACCGTGTTTCCCGCGGCGATGGCACCGACGAGCGGGCCGAGCGTGAGGTAGAACGGGAAGTTCCAGGCGCCGATGATCAGCACGGTGCCGTAGGGCTCGTATTCGACCCAGCCGCGGCCGGGCAGCTGCGAGCGCTCCAGCAGGCGGTAGCGACGTTTCGCCCACTTGTGCAGGTTCTTGGCGGCGTCCTTGGCTTCGGCGATGGTGCCGACGCTGTCGGCGAGCCAGGCCTCGAAGGGCTTGCGGCCGAGATCGGCCTCCAGCGCCTTGGCGATGGCCGTCTCGTTCTCTTCCATCGCCTGGGCCAGCGCGAGTAGCTGGCGTTTGCGCCACTGCAGGTCACGGGTCCGCCCGGTGGCGTAGGTCTTGCGGAGGCCGGCGACGACCGCCGGGATGTCGGCGGCAGTCGCGGTGGGCGCGACGGATTCGGTGGTCATGGCGATTCCTTACGTGAGCCAGGCAACACCGGAATCCTAACCAACCAGCCGGTTGGTTTGAAGAGTCAACCGGCCGCGATCAGCCCTTGCGCGCCGTCACGAAGGTGGAAAACGCCTTGTCATCGACGGTATCGACCTGCACCCAGCGATTCAGCCGGCGCATCTCCTCCTGCGAGGTGACCGACGTCGACGACCAGCCATGCGCGTCCAGCCACTCGGCCACGTCGGCGCGATCAGGGTCCTCGTACATCAAATCCTGCACGTTCATGACCTGCCCCATGCCGAACTGGCCGGCGAGCTTGTCGAACCGGTCCCGCATCCGCTGGCGTCGTTCGGCGGCGTGCTCGCCGACCGTCTCGACCGAGATGCGGCTACCCGGCGCGCTCAGCGCGGTGATGTTCTCGAAGAGGCGGTCCTGCGCGTCGGCCGGCAGGTACATCAGCAGCCCTTCCGCCAGCCAGGCAGTCGGCGCCGAATCGTCGAACCCGGCTTCCCGCAATGCTTTCGGCCAGTCGTTACGCAAGTCGATCGGCAGCTGATGCAGCGTCGCCGCCGGCGTCGCGCCATGCGCCTTCAGGGTCTCGTCCTTGTACTCGAGCACCTTCGGCTGATCGATCTCGAACACCGTCGTGCCGGCCGGCCAGTCCAATCGGTAGGCCCGCGAATCCAGCCCGGACGCCAGGATCACCACCTGACGGATACCGGCCCCGGCGGCATCGGCGAAGTAGGCATCGAAGAAGTGCGTGCGCACCGCCTGGTAGTTGCCCATGTGCTCGAGGACCGCGGCCACTTCGGGATCGGCGCCGGCCATCCGGTTGTTGAAATCGGCGTCGAGGATCGTCTCCCACACGCCGGTACCCGCGCCGGCCACCAGGATCTTCGCGAACGGATCGCGGATCAGCGCGTCATCGCGCTCGGTTTCCCCGGCCCGCGCGGCGGCCACCATCACCGCCGTCGCACCCACACTGCTCGCGATATCCCAGGTGTCGTCGTCGGAGCGCTCGCTGCCCATGTACCAGGTGTACCAGCTGATGCCGGTCTATTCGGTGACCTGCCACAGCTTGTTGGCCAGCAATAGTTCGAGCCGCTCGATGACGGCGGTCAGCTCCTGGTGGCTGCCGACATAGCCGGCGTAGAACCCCATGCCCCACATCACCGCGATGAGCATCTCCACCACCGTGGACACCTCGGTGTCGACGGCCAGTTCGCCGCGTTCGATGGCGTCGGTGACGGCCCAGGTCACGAAGTCGCGGGAGGCCACGAGCGCGTCGTGTTCCTCCTGGCGCAATTCGGGATGCCGCTGCGCCTCGAGGATCGAGGTCACCAGGAACGCCGCAGCGGACCGGTCCTCGGAGTCTGCCTGGATGGCGGCGACGAAAAACGACGACAGGCGCCGGATGAAGGTGGTCTCTTCCTCGGCCCGGCGACGGCCCGCAGCGACGACCATGGCGTTGGTCTGATCGAGGACCTCGCCGTAGAGCACACGCTTGTTCGCGAAGTAGTGGTTGATCGCTGGGCGCGTCAGATCCGCACGGATCGCAATGGCTTGGAATGTTGCTGCGTCATAACCAAGTTCACTGAAAACCTCGCGTGCGGCGCGCAGGATGCGCTCACGAGTTTCGGCCGCCTTCGCCGCGGGAGGGCGACCCGGGCCACGGGTGGCGATGTACGGCATCGTCAAATTGTGCCATAGATCTCGGCCCGACCCTGCTCGTATGCGCGGGACAGCCGTCGAAATTGCTTCTCCCAGCAAACTTGCAGATCTGTCAACAACCGATGGCTGCCCGGCGTGCGGTTCCCGGCCGCGGGCCGGCGCCGATCGGTAGCCCGGCCAGGAACGACCGCCGGTGTGCCGGCGCCTGCGAAACACCGCGGCCACAGGCGTGTTGTTGCCGGCGCATGTCGACGTCAGCCAAATTAATGTTGGGCGCCATGGCGGGCGTGGTGTCGCGAGAGTCGCCGGCGTTGCGCCGGCAGCAGCTCGTCAGCCGGTTGCGCGACAAGGACCCCGAGTACGACGCCCTCCGGCGCGCGACCCGCGCAGGTGTGGTGCTCCCGGTCGTCGCGATCGTCGGACTGGCCGTCGGTACCGCCGTCGGCAGCCGGTCGCAGACGACCATGTTCGCGATCTTCGGCGCCGTCGCGCTGCTGGTGGTGGTGGATTTCCCCGGCAACCGGCCGGCGCGGGCGCTCGCCTACGCCGGGCTCGGCTTCAACGGCGCGGTCCTGATCACCCTGGGCACACTGCTGTCCCCCCATCCGTGGCTGGCGGTGCCGGCGATGTTCGCCATCGGGTTTCTGGTGACGTTCTCGGGTGTCCTCAGCGAGATCATCGCCGCCGGTCAGCGCTCCACCTTGATGACGTTCGTGCTGCCGGTCTGCACGCCGGCAGGGCCTGTCCCCGATCGACTGCTCGGCTGGGCCGTCGCCTGGGCCATTGCCGTCCCGGCCGCGCTGTTCCTGTTGCCGCCCACGCATCACGACGACCTGCGCAAGCACGCCGCACAGGTGTGCCGCCTGCTGGCCGCCCGGCTCGAGGGGTCCGCGACGGCGCAGGAGCTCTTCGATGCGATGGAGGTGCTGGGCGCCAACTTCCTCGGCGCCGACTTCCGCCCGGTCGGTCTGACCGCCGGCAGCCGCGCCCTGGTGCGAGTCGTCGACGACCTGCGCTGGCTGTGCGACCGCGCCACCGACGCCACCGGCTCCCTGCTCGCCGAGACCCGCGAGCCGGCCATCCGGGTACTGAACGACTGCGCCCGGGTGCTGAGCACGCCGCGCGCCGCAGGCCGCGATCGCTACCGCGCCGACCTGGCCGACGCCCTGACCGCGCATCGGGCCGCCACGCGCGGGCGCTACCGCGAGGACATCGAGCTGATCCGCGCCGAACCGGACGACCTGCTGGCCGTCGCGACGGGCCGAAAGCTGTTGCGGCTGCGCACTTTCTCGGCCTGTATCGGGGCGACCGGACGCGTCATCGGACTGGCGGCCGACGCCGACGCCCGGCCGGTGTGGGCCCGCGTCCTGGGTCGGCGACTGCCGGCGGCCGGGAACCTCGACCGCGTGCTGTCCGAATCCCAGGCCGTGTCAGCCATCCCGTCGGGGTTCGTCGCGACGCGAGCGGTGGTGGTACAGAACAGCCTTCGTACCGGCATCGGTCTGGCCGTTGCGGTGGCCGTCGTCCATCTGTTTCCCCTGCAGCACGGTTTCTGGATCGCCATGGCATCGCTGTCGGTACTGCGCAGCAGCGCGCTGACCACCGGGACCCGCGTGTTGCGCGCCGTTGGCGGCACCGCGATCGGATTCCTCCTCGGCACCGTGGTGATCCACCTGATCGGCGCGAACCCCGTCCTGCTGTGGTTCGTCCTGCCCATCGTGGCGTTCGGTTCGGCCTATGTGCCCGATGTGTTCTCGTTCGTGGCGGGCCAGGCGATGTTCACCATGCTGGTGCTCACCATCTACAACCTGATCAGCCCGGCCGGCTGGCGCGTCGGGCTGATCCGGCTCGAGAACGTGTTGGTGGGTGCCGCGGTCGGCATCGTGGTGTCGCTGCTGCTGTGGCCGCGCGGGTCGGCGGCGGTCGTTCAGCGCGCGCTGGAAGCGGCGCGCGTCGCCGGTACCCGGTATCTGACCGCGGCCGTGCGGCGAGTGACCCGCGGCGCCTCCGAGGCTGCCACAGACCGGGTGCACGCCCTGAGCTTCGACGCGCTGACGGCCTCCCGGACCGTGGATGATGCGGTGCGCCACTTCCTTTCGGAGAGCAGCGGGGCGACAGAACTGCGGGCGCCGGTGGTCCGGGCGGCCAATCAGACGGTCCGGTTGCGGGCGGCGGCCGACCTCATCGCTGACGTCGTGCCACCGCCCCTGGCCCCGTATCGCGCCGCCCGCGAGGTCCTCGAAGCGCACACCGCGTCGATCTGCGCCCGGATCATGGGCACCGAAGACGCCGACGCCGCAGCGCGCACACCCATCAGTGACGATTTCGTGCTCGCCCTGCGCGCCGAGACCGGCGGCGGAAACTTGTCGGTCGAGGCCGCGCTGCCTCTGGTGACCGTCGCCGCCAGCCTCGGCGAGCTCGAACTCCTCTACCCGGAGACCGCGCCCGCGTGATCAGTGCCCGGGGCGGTGCGGCTTCAACGCGTTCGGCGGAATCGTGCCGAACTTGCCGGATTGGAAGTCCTCGAACGCCTCGATGAGCTCCGACTTGGAGTTCATCACGAACGGGCCGTAGTGGAAGACCGGTTCCCGGATCGGCTGACCGCCGAGCAACAGCACCTCGAGCGCGGGCCGGTTGGAATCCTGGCCTTCGTCGGCGGCGACGGTGATCCGGTCGCCCGGCCCCAGCACCGCCAGCTGACCCTGGTGGATGGGATGGCCGACGGGTCCGACGCTGCCACGTCCGGACAGGATGTAGACGAGCGCGTTGAAGTTGCGGTTCCACGGCAGGTCGAGGCGCGCGCCGGGCGCAATCGTCGCGTGCGCCATGGTGATCGGTGTGTGCGTACCGCCCGGGCCCTTGGCGTCGCCGATCTCGCCGGCGATGACGCGCACGAGCGCGCCGCCGTCGTCCGACGACAACAGGGTGACGTCGGGGCCCTCGATGGCCTGGTACCTGGGGGCAGCGAACTTGTCCTTCTTGGGCAGGTTCACCCACAGCTGCAGGCCGTGGAACAGTCCGCCGCTCTCGACCAGTTCGGCCGGCGGCGTCTCGATGTGCAGGATGCCCGACCCGGCGGTCATCCACTGCGTGGCACCGTCGGTGATCAGACCGCCGCCACCGTGGGAATCCTGGTGGGCGAAGCGGCCGTCGATCATGTAGGTCACCGTCTCGAACCCGCGGTGCGGGTGCCAGTCGGTGCCCCTCGGTTCACCGGGTTCGTACTCGACCTCACCCATCTGGTCCAGGTGGACGAACGGGTCGAGGTCGGCCGGGCTGACCCCGGCGAAGGCTCGGACCACCGGGAAGCCCTCGCCCTCATAGCCACGAGGGCCGGTGGTGATGGACCGCACCGGGCGTTCTGTGTCACTCGGCGCAGCGGAAGCAATACGCGGCAAGCTGATCGTGTCAGCGGTGATAGCAGGCATGTCACCTATAACCGGACTGCAGTCCGATTAATTCCGGGTGCTGTGCGCATCCGATAACCGCTGGTCAGCGGCTTGCCAGCGCAGCGAGCGCCGCGCTGCGGGCGTCCGCCGACGACTCGGCCGCCAGCGCCGCTTCCGCGGCCGCCCGGCACTGCTCGAGCGTCACCCCGGCGAGCGCGGCGCCGACCGCACGCACCGCAGCAGCCGCCGTCGACAGTGACGTCACGCCCAATCCGACAAGCACACACGCCAGCGCCGGATCGGCCGCGGCCTCCCCGCACACCCCGACCGGCTTGCCCTGCTCGGCACCCGCCTTGGCGGCCGTACCCACCAACGCCAGCACCGCCGGTTGCCACGGGTCGCTGAGCGTGGCCAGGTCGGCCGACATCCGGTCCGCCGCCATCGTGTACTGCGTCAGATCGTTGGTGCCGATCGACAAAAAGTCGACGTGTCGCAGAATCCGATCCGCCAACAACGCCGCGGCGGGCACCTCGATCATCACTCCGGGCGTCAGGCCGAACGACCGCACCTGTGCCGCAAAGGCTTTCGCTTCGGCGGGCGTCGCGATCATCGGGGCCATCACCCACGGACGCTGGCCGGTGGCGTCGGCCGCGGCCGCGATGGCCTGCAGTTGGCGGGTCAGCAGCTCCGGATTGCCCTGGGCGATGCGGATGCCGCGGACACCGAGCGCCGGATTGGCCTCATCGGCGTGCCCGGCGAAACGCAGCGGCTTGTCCGAACCCGCGTCGAGCGTGCGCACCACCACTTTCCGGTCCGGGAATGCCGCCAGCACGTCGCCGTAGATCTGCGCCTGCTCGTCGACGGTCGGTTCGAGATCGCGGTTCAGGAAGCACAATTCGGTGCGGAACAGACCGATGCCCTCCGCAGGCGTCTGCGCCGCCGCATGCGCCGCGGCACCGTCCTGCACGTTGGCGAGCACCGCGACTCGATGGCCGTCAGCAGTGACGCCCGGGCCACGCCAGCTGTCGGCGAGGTCGGCCTCGCGGCGCGCCTGGGCCACGGCCGCGGCCGCCAGGGTCGCGTCGGGCTCGATCTCCACCGTGCCGTTGGTGCCGTCCACCAGCACCATCGTTCCCGGCTGCACCTTCTCCAGCCCGGAAACGGCCACGACGCACGGGATGCCGAGCTGACGGGCGATGATCGCGGTGTGACTGGTCGGCCCACCCAGGCTGGTCACCAACGCGACCACCAGATTCGGGTCCAGGCCGGCAGTATCCGCAGGCGCCAGATCCTCGGCACACAGCACCGACGGCACATCCGGCACCGGCACCCCCGGCTCAGGAAGGCCACGCAGATCCGCGATCACCCGATCCCGGATATCCCTGAGGTCGGCGACCCGCTCGGCCATCAATCCACCCATGCGGGTGAACATCTCGACGAACTGGTCCGCGGTCGCGACGACGGCGCGGACTGCGGACATGCCGTCGGCGATGCGCTTCTCCGTCGCCGCCGCCCAGGCCCGGTCCTGCGCGAGCGTCGCCGTCGTGGCCAAGACTTCGGCCGCCGCGCCGGTCGCGCGCGCCGCGCGGTTGCGGAGCCGGTCCGCGACCGCCGACGAAGCCGCGGCGAAGCGCTCCCGCTCCCCCGCCCGTTCCGGCTCTTCCAGCTCGGCGGCGCCGTCATCGGCCTCCGGCGCGGGCCGGGGACCCGGCCACAGCACCGGCGCGTACCGCACTCCGCCGACGGCGGGCACGCCGCGCAGGACTACAGGTGCACTGCTGGTTTCCACGTCGACGACCCTTGGCGACGGGCTCACAAATGTCTGGCTCATGTGATGTAGATTACTCCGAACCGTTGACAAGTCAACACATCCAAGCGTAAAACAAACAATACAAAGATCGAACCGGATGGATTCCCACACAATTGGAGGGTCATGTACGCGGAAGAGCGGCAGCAAGCCATCGCCGCGCGAGTCCTCGCCGACGGCCGCGCCTCGGTCAACGACCTGGCCGAGGCCTACGACGTCACCACCGAAACCGTCCGCCGCGATCTCGACGTCCTCGACAAGGCCGGCGTCATCCGGCGCGTGCACGGGGGAGCGGTGCCCGCCCGCACCCTGCACCTGGTCGAGCAGGGCGTCGTCCAGCGCGATTCCACGCAGACCCAGCAGAAGGCCGCCATCGCGGCCGCAGCCGTCGCCTTCCTGCCCGCCACCGGCGGGACGGTGCTGATCGACGCCGGCACCACCACCGCGCGCATCGCCGAGCTCATCCCCACCGACCGCGACCTCGTCGTCATCACCAACTCCATTCCCGCCGCCGCAAAGCTGACATCCAACCCGACGGTGTCCCTGCAATTGCTGGGCGGCCGCGTCCGCAGCCTCACCCAGGCCGTGGTGGGGGAGCAGGCCCTGCGGACACTCGACTCACTGCGCGTCGACGTCGCCTTCCTCGGCACCAACGGCATCAGCGTCCGACACGGTTTCTCCACCCCGGACAGCGACGAGGCCGCCATCAAGCGCGCCATGGTCCACTGCGCCAACCATGTTGTGGTGACGGCGGATTCGAGCAAGTTCGGCAGGGAAGACCTCGTCAGTTTCGCGCCGCTGTCGGCGGTTCGCACCGTCGTCACCGACACCGATATCCGCCCCCACGAGCGCCAAGAGCTCATCGACGCCGGCGTCGACGTCATCTGCGCGGAGAGTGAATCATGATCGTCACCGTCACCCTGAACCCGAGCCTCGACCGCACCGTCACGCTCGACGAGCCGCTGACCAGGGGAGCGGTGCACCGCCTCACCCCCGTCTCCACCGAGCCAGGAGGTAAGGGCGTCAACGTATCTCGCGCACTGACCCAGAACGGTGTCGACACCCTCGCGCTGCTGCCGGCAGCCGACCACGATCCGATCCTGACAGGGCTGACGACGCGCGGCGTGCCGTTCCACAACATCACCATCCCGGGCACCGTGCGCAGCAACCTCACCATCACCGAAAAAGACGGCACCACAACCAAACTCAACGAGCCGGGGGCCCACCTGGATGCCGCCGCACTGGCGACCCTGACCGCCGCCGTCTGCGACCACGCAGCGGGGGCCACCTGGGTCGTGCTGTCCGGATCGCTGCCCCCCGGGGTGCCCGACGACTGGTACGCCGGCATCGCGGCCCGGCTGGCGGCACTGCCATGCGGCGTGGCGGTGGACACCTCCGAACGTCCGCTCACCGCCCTGGCAGAAGCCTTCGAATCCGCGGCGCCCGACCTCATCAAACCGAACTCCGAGGAACTGGCCTGGCTGACCGGGCGCTCCGCATCGGAGCTGGAAGACGCTGCCGCACAGGGCGATCCGATGCCGGTGGTATCCGCCGCGCGGCAGCTCGTCGACCGCGGGGCCGGCACCGTGCTCGTCACCCTCGGCGGCGCGGGCGCCGTCCTCGTCGACCGCGACGGCACCTGGGCCGCCACGGCCCCGTCGATCGTGCCGCGCAGCACCGTCGGAGCGGGTGACGCGTCGCTCGCGGGCTATCTCGCCGCCACCATCGCCGGTGCCGCACCCGCGCAGCGGCTGCAGACCGCCGTCGCGTACGGCAGCGCCGCTGCCGCCCTGCCGGGTTCCGCACTGCCCGGCCCGGACCAGATCGACGTGAAAGCCGTTCAGGTCCACGCCGTCACGTCCGCCTCCGCCCACCTCTGATCCGTTCTATTCAAAAGGAACACCCATGCCGATCATCACCTCGGACCTCGTCGCACTCGACGTCGACGCCGGCCCCGACAAGCAGAATGTGATCGAACTGCTGGCCGCCCGGATGGCCGAAACAGGCCGCGCCACCAACGGAGACGGACTCGTCGAAGCCGCCCTGGCGCGCGAAGCCCAGTCCGCCACCGGGCTTCCCGGCGGCATCGCCATCCCCCATTGCCGATCGCCCCACGTCGACGAACCGACGATCGGGTTTGCCCGCCTGGCGCCCGCGGTCCCGTTCGGCGCACCCGACGGCCCCGCCGACCTCGCCTTCCTCATCGCCGCCCCGGACTCCGGCGGTGCCGAGCACATGAAGCTGCTGTCCAGCCTGGCCCGGGCCCTGGTCCGCAAGGACTTCGTCGAACAGCTGCGGGGCGCGGGCACCGCCGATGAGGTGGTCGAACTCGTCGAAGGCGTGGTCGCCCCGACACCGGCAGCCGCGGTCACACCCCCGGCGCCGACCCCCGCCGCACCTGCTGCCGAACCGGCGCCCACGGCCTCGATCATCGCGATCACGGCCTGTCCCACCGGAATTGCCCACACCTACATGGCCGCCGATGCCCTGAAACTGGCCGCCGACCGCGCCGGGGTGCACTTCAGCGTCGAAACCCAGGGCTCGTCCGGGTCCACCCCACTGTCCCCCGAAACCATCGCCGCGGCCGACGCCGTCATCTTCGCCACCGATGTCGGGGTCAAGGACAAGCAGCGCTTCGCCGGCAAGCCCGTCGTCGCCTCCGGTGTGAAGCGGGCCATCAACGAACCCGACACCATGATTGCCGAAGCCGTTGCCGCGGCGAAGGATCCGCAGGCCCCCCGAGTCCAGGGCGAGACCGCCGGGGCCGCCACCACCGATACTCGCGGCGGGCTGGGCTGGGGCACCCGGCTGCGCCAGATCCTGCTGACGGGCGTCAGCTACATGATCCCGTTCGTGGCGGCCGGCGGTCTGCTGATCGCGCTCGGCTTCCTGTTCGCGGGATATGAGATCGCCAACAAGCCTGCCGGGCAATCGGATTCGCTCGCACACATCATCGCGACCACCAACTCGCTGACCAACCTGCCCGCAGGCGGGCTCATGCAGTACCTCGGTGCCGTGCTCTTCACCTTGGGCGGGCTGGCCTTCGGCTTCCTGGTCCCCGCGCTCGCCGGGTACATCTCGTTCGCCATCGCCGACCGCCCCGGTATCGCACCGGGTTTCACCGCGGGCGCAGTGGCCGTCACCGTCGGCGGCGGATTCATCGGCGGCATCGTCGGCGGCCTGATCGCCGGGTTCGCCGCCCTGTGGATCAGCTCGTTCAAGGTGCCCCAGTGGTTCCGCGGCCTGATGCCGGTGGTGGTGATCCCACTCGGCGCCTCGCTGATCGTCGGCCTGTCGATGTTCCTGCTGCTGGGCCGTCCGCTGGCCGCCGTCACCTCCGGGCTGACCCACTGGCTCGGCAGCATGTCCGGCAGTTCACTGATCCTGCTGGGCGTCATCCTCGGCCTGATGATGTGCTTCGACCTGGGCGGACCGGTCAACAAGGCCGCCTACTCCTTCGCCGCCGCCGGACTGAACATCACCGACGTCGCGTCGCTGCGGATCATGGCCGCCGTCATGGCCGCCGGAATGGTGCCGCCGCTGGCCATGGCGTTGGCCTCGGCGGTCCGGCCCCGGCTGTTCACCGAACCCGAACGCGAAAACGGCCGGGCCGCATGGCTTCTCGGCGCATGCTTCATCAGCGAGGGCGCCATCCCGTTCGCCGCCGCCGATCCGCTGCGGGTCATCCCGTCGATGATGTTCGGCGGCGCGGTGACCGGCGCCCTGGTCATGACGTTCGACGTGACCTCCAAGGCACCGCACGGCGGCATCTTCGTCTTCTTCGCCATCGGCAACCTCATCTGGTTCGTGGTGGCCGTCGTCGTCGGCGCCGTCTGCAGCGCGCTCGCGGTGATCGCCGCCAAGAGCGCCGGCCGGTCGCTCCCGCCGGTCGACACCACCGCGGCCCTGCAGCCGGCCAACAGCTAGAACGTCCCGATCAAGCAACAAACCCAACAATCACAAGGAGAAGCAATGCCCAGCAAGACCGTCACCGTCGGATCCGCCATCGGCCTGCACGCCCGTCCGGCGGCCGTCATCTCCGAGGCCGTCATCAATTCCGGTGCCCAGGTCACCCTCGCGGTCGACGGCGGGGAACCCGTGGACGCCGGCTCGGCACTGATGATCATGACGCTCGGGGCAGGCAACGGAGCGCAGGTGACGGTGGCCTCCGACGACGAAACCGCCCTGGCCACCGTCGCTGACCTGGTGGCACAGGACCTCGACGCCTGACGGGCACGGCTCGGGGTCACTCCCAGCAGCCACAGAAAGCGCACAGAGCCCCCACTACGCACCACTAGTATGAATTCGTGCTACATGCGTATGGGGAGGGCATCGCGGTTCGCGGCGGTGTCGTAGCGGGAAAAATGTCACGGGGGACTCGGAACATCACGAGCGGTCGTCCCCATGGTGGGGGCGGTTGCTCGTGCGTCGTCTAGCCGCCGTAGCTGCTGCGTTGCTGCTGGCTGTCGCCAGCGCCCCGCCCGCACTCGCCATCGAACCGCCGGCCATCGACCCCGGCGCCGTCCCGCCCGACGACACCGGCCCCGATCAGCCGATGGAGCAGCGCAAGATCTGCTCCGCACCGACCGTGCTGCCGAACACCAACTTCGCCGACAAGCCGTGGGCGGCCGACTATCTGCACCTCGCCGAGGCACAGAAGTTTGCGACGGGAGCAGGCGTCACCGTCGCCGTCATCGACACCGGCGTGAACGCCTCGCCGCGGGTCCCCGCCGAGCCCGGCGGCGACTTCGTCGACAAGGGCGGCAACGGCCTGTCGGACTGCGATGCCCACGGCACCCTGACCGCGTCGATCATCGCCGGCCGTCCGGCACCGACGGACGCGTTCATCGGCGTCGCGCCCGAAGCCCGCATCCTATCGCTGCGCCAGACCTCGGAGGCATTTCAGCCGAAAGACTCCCGCAGCGATCCCAACGATCCGAACACCACCCAGACCGCCGGGTCGCTGCGCAGCCTCGCTCGCGCCATCGTGCACGCGGCGAACCTGGGTGCACAGGTCATCAACTCCCCTGAATATCTGGTGGCAAAGATCTGGGCACGCGTCGCGGCGGCCTCTTCCGGCGACGGCAGGTCGAGACTGCGCGACAGGAAATCCTTCGCCTCTGCGCGGTCGTGACCCAGTTCCCGCAGTCCCGAGTACATGACGTCGTATTGCGCCGACCTGCCGTCCTGGCGAGCGAGTCCGGCGATCACGAGGATCTCGTCCGCCAGTTCGACTTCCGTCATGTCGGTGACGCCCGGAGCGAGTCGGATGCGGTGGATCCGGCCGTCCATGAGGGCCGTGACGGTCACCGTCTGCGGCGGGTTGGTGACCGTGTACCCGAACGGGACAGGCGCGTCATCGGCGGACGGCGCATCGTCCTCGATGACCCCGGCGTCGGGAGGGACGACGTCGTCGTCGGCGTAGAGGTAGTCGAGTGCGCCGCCGAGATCATCGTCCGAGCCGTCGTCCGGATCGTCGCCCGACGGCTCGTCATCGAACCCGTCATCATGGTGGGCCGCCAACGTCAGTCCTGGTAATCGTCGCCGGCGGCGCCCGCCGAGGCCGTGTCGAACCAGGACCGCGACGGCAGGAACTCCAACAGCCCTTGCAGGGCGCGTTCGAGGTTCTCGTCGGTGCCCGCCAGGAAGCTGCCGTACAGCTCCCCGCTGACCTTGCGCGGCAGGGACACGATGCGGCCCAGCCGGGAGTCGAGAACGCCGGCGGCCACGTCGGCCTCACTGTGCGTACCGCCCTCGTGCCGCTCGTTGGCGGTGAGCTCGACCCATGAGTCGGGATTGGCGATGAGTTCGGAATAGGTCCGCGCCGAGCTCAGGCTGATGCCGAACTGGGTGAGCTGGTCGGGGGTGCGGGCGTCACTGAGCCGGCTGGTCGACGCGGTCAGAGGCTCGACGTTGGCCGGGTTGGCGGAGCCGAGCACGGCATTCACCATGCCGGCCAGGCCCACCTGCGGGGCGACCCGCTGGATGACGATCATCTCGCCGTCGCGGGCCGCGACGACATGGCGTTCGCCCTTGCGACAGACCACGAACCGCAGCATCTTCCCGCCGACGTCGCGGCGCCACCAGCGGCCCTCGATGGTGCGGTCGGCGCGGCTGAGGGTGTCGACCATCGCGGCGACTTCCGGATGCGGGTTCCCGTAGATGTCGAGGACGCCCTGCGCCGTCAGATCCCGCCGCACCTGTTCCCAGACCCGGTCCCGAAGGTCCAGCTGGGGAATGTTCGGCCGGATGCCGAGGCTTATCGGGAAATCCATGAGCTCGAGCTTGTCGGCGATGACCAGCATGCCGTCGATGGTGACCTCGACCGCGATGACGTCGTCGATGCCGCCCGAGGCGGTGCTGGCCGCAGTGTACGGGCCGGTCACGACAACCGTCCCGGCGCCATAGCCGACCCAGACGTCCCGGCATCACGCCCGGCGCATGTGTCCACCCGCTGCATCTCGCTCCACCCCCTGTTCCCGGCGCCAGGCGCCGGGCATCGCTGTCCTCCGTGACCATCTTGGTACGCCACCTGACGGACGGCAGGCCGATGGCCAAACTCCTACGCGAGTCACGGCATCTGACCTGCGCGGGCGGCCCCACACCACCCCCACAGCGCTTCCCCACAACCCGCATCGAGCCTACCAGCGGGTCCGCCGCCGGATCCGCACCAATTCACCGACGGCGCGCACTCAGTCGACGCGGTCGACACGCAGCGAAAAACGTTGGTGGACAACCCAATCAGCAGCACCGCAGCCAAGGGGCCCAGACCGTCGGCCGAACGGGCGCCGACGAAATTGGGCCCAGCCATCCCGCCGGCGGCGCCGGCGTGGTCGATACTGGGATGGCATCTGCGTCTTGGCACCTGCGTCGAGCGAACCGAGGAGAGAAAGCGCGTATTCGGTGACTGACCACTTCGAACCGCAGCACAACCCCCCGGAAAGCGCTTTCGCCGGCCATCCCGTGAACACGCCGCCGGCCTGGCCACGGGTAAATCCGGCCGGCAACACCGGCATGCAGCACACCGAACCGCTGCAGCGCAGGACCGGCTACCCACCGCAGCCCGGTCCCGTACCGCCGGGTCCGATGCAGCCCGGTCCGATGCAGCCGGGACCGCACCCGCACCAACCCTGGCCGCACGGTCCTCAGGGTCAGTTCACGCCACCCGGGTCGTACGCCGACGCCATCCGCCGCGACGACCTGCTCCGGACCCGCAAGCCCGAGCCTGGTCGCGGCTGGCGCAAGACGCTGTTCAAGGCGACGTTCGGGCTGGTCAACCTCGGTCCGTCACCCGACGAGATCCAGGAAGCACAGCAGATCAACCGGATCCGGTCGGCGCTGTCGGGTCACTACAAGGTCGGCGTGATGGGCAAGGGCGGCGTCGGCAAGACGACGGTGTCGGCCTCGATCGGGTCGCTGTTCGCCGAGCTCCGGCAGGAGGATCGGGTAGTGGCCGTCGATGCCGACACCGCGTTCGGCAAGCTCGGCAGCCGCGTCGACCCCAAGGCCCTGAGCTCGTACTGGGAGTTGGCGTCCGACCAGCACCTGGAGAGTTTCGCCGATATCCGCAACCGGGTCGGCAGCAATGCCGCCGGGCTGTTCGTGCTGGCCGGTGAGGCGAGCCCGGCCCGCCGCCGGGTGCTGGATCCCGCCGTCTACCGCGAGGCCGCCTCGCGGCTGGACCGCCATTTCACCATCTCGATCATCGACTGCAGCTCCACGATGGACAGCCCTGTCACGCAGGAGGTGCTGCGGGATCTGGATGCGCTCATCGTGGTGTCGTCGCCGTGGGTCGACGGTGCCGGCGCGGCCGGGCAGACGCTCGACTGGCTGGCGGCACACGGCCTCAATGGTCTCCTGCAGCGAACTGTGGTGGTACTCAACGATTCCGACGGCCACGCCGACAAACGCACCCGTTCGGTCCTGGCCCAGCAGTTCGCCGGGCAGGGGCAGGCCGTCGTCGAGGTACCGTTCGATGCGCACCTGCGGCCGGGCGGCGTCATCGCCGGCACGCGGGAAATGGCGCCGGCGACGCGGCGCAAATTCATCGAGATCGCAGCCGCGCTGGCGGCGAACTTCCCGACCGGTGACGATCGGCACCGCGACCGTTCCTGACGCTGGCGGCGGCTACACCAGCTGCACGAGCAGCTTTTCGACCAGCTCTTTGTCGTGGTCCGACACCGCCGCTTCGGCCTCGGCACCGACCACGACGGACTCGGGAACCCCGGCGGCCAGGGCCGTCTCCTGAATGGTCAGGTTGGCACCGCGGCGCGCTGCGTACAGCCGCTGCCCGAGCGTCGCGGTGGGCGCTTTCGCGCCGAGCAACGTCAGTTCGTCGATGCGGGCGCGCACCAGTCCCAACGCCTTGATCAACGGCGGCGATACCGGGCCGAGCCGGGCGGCGCTGGCGGCGACGGCCTCGAGTTGCCGCAGGTCGGACAGAATCTGCGTGACCCACGGCGTGAATTCAGAATCCTCGATCGCCGGCAGGGCGTCGGCCGTGGCTCCCAACGTGTTCACCGCGGCGACGACGGCCTGCGCGATCAGGGGAACCTCGCCCGCGTTGGTCAACGGCGGGGCTGGGGCAGCTTGTGCCTGAGGCGCCAACGGCACCTGCGTCGTCGGGACCGGCTCGCCGCTGCGGATCCGGGCGATGGTTCCCGGCGGCCACTGCAACACCTCTTCGAGACGCAGGCGCGTTCGTTCCCGCGGCCAGCTGCGGCCCTTTTCGAATGAGATCAGCGCTCCGGCGTTGATGATGCCGTCGGCCGCAAGGCTGCGCTGGCTGATGTCCAACTCGCGCCGCCGGGCGGCGGCGGCCGCACCGGCGCGCTCCATTCCGGGGTCGACTGCGGGCAGGGCGATGTATTCGGTGACGTCATCGGGATCGATGTTCGGCACCCGATGTCACCTCCCATCCCTTGCGGCCCGCGCTCAACACGAAATCCGGAGCACCGTCGGCAGTCCGATACAGCTTAACCCGTTCGGCCCCGCATAACTATTGCGTTAACGGTCACTGAACCGTATCGGTCTCGCGCCAAGCGCTTCAGTTAGACCGTACACCCTCCCCAAAGCACGACTTTCACCAATGTTATTCCGGACCATTCGGATGATTTTTGAGCCCTCGCAGCGCGCTGACCTGCGGATATATCTAACGCTACGGTTTAACTGTTGCATTACTGCAGTCTGGTGCTATAGATTCTTCCCAACCGCGACGGAACAGTCGCAGCGCAACAACAAAGGAGTACTCCGATGACCGCAATTGCCATGGACGGCCTGCCGCTCGGTGAGTGCACCCGGAGCCCGGAGCAGTGGACGACGATCGCCAGCGACGAGGCCAAGGCCCTCTGCCGCCAGTGCCCGCGCCGCTGGGCCTGCGCGCGTGACGCCGTCGAACTGCCCCGCGCCGAAGGCCTCTGGGCCGGCATCGTCATCCCGGCCGAGGAGGGTCGCGGCCGGACGTTCGCGATGAAGCAGCTGCGGTCCCTGGCCGAAGCCAACGGCTACCCGGTCCGCCGCCAGCGCCGCATCTTCCTCGAAGTCGCGTAGTACCCGCTTGCCCACGCTGCCGTTTGAGGGGGCGGCAGCGCGGGCGGCGGTTCTACGCAAGAGGGTTACCGTGGGTTCTATGGCCACTGCGAGCACGACCGACAAGACCGGAGCGCCGACCACAGTCACCGCCGAAGCCGGACGATTCACCATCGCCGTCGAAGGCAAGACGGTCGGGCTGATCGATTACATCGACCGGGGTGGCCGACGAATCTTCCCGCACACCGAAGTTCAGCCCGAGTACGGCGGCCGCGGGCTGGCGACGATCCTCGTCGCCGAGGCGTTGGACGCCACCCGTGCCGCAGGGTTACGCATCGTGCCGCAATGCTCGATGGTCAGCGGGTACATCGCCAAGCATCCCGAGTACGCGCCGCTGGTCGACCGGGCCTGAGTGGTTTGGGCGCGCTCCGTATCGGAGAGTGATACGGGGCGCGCCGAGATCACTGCTGGTTCAGGTACTGCGCGGTCGAGCCGCTGATCGGCATGTCGGGCATGCCGAGTTTGCGGTGGTCCCAGCTGCGCATGCGGCTCGGCACGACCCGGACCGCGACGCGGTTGTTCATCATCTGATCGACGAACGGGCGCATCTCGTCGGTGTAGGGGCCGGTGTACCGCTCCCACACACTGATGCCGACGCGCAGACAGGTGTCGGGATCCTCGACGATCTCGGCGGTCCCGTCGATCGACACACCTCGCAGGGTGCCGTAGGTGTCACCATCCTCGATCATCACGGTGATGGTCGGATCCCGGCGCAGGTTGACCGCCTTCTGCGACTTGGCCTTGGTCTCGAACCAGATTTCGCCGTCGAGCACGGCGTACCACATGGCCACCAGGTGCGGCCGGCCGTCGGCCAGGACGGTGGCCATGGTCGCGGTCCGGCTGCGATCGATGAACTCGACGATTTCGTCGTCGGTCATGACGATCTTCTTGCGCTCGTTCTGTCCCACGCTCTTATGCCTATCAGGCCGCACCTGGAGGCGGTTACCCGGCCTGCAGCGCCGCGATCGCCGGGCCGAACATCGTCGCCTTGATGGCGGCCATGGTCTGGGAATCCTTGCCAGCCACTGGAATCACGAGATCCACTGCGGAGGAGACCACCGCGTCCTCGGCCGCGGCCAGCTCCACGAGTCCGTACTTGGCGGCGTCGTCGCCGCCGAAGCGCCGTCCGGTGGTCATCGACGCGATGGCCGCCTGCGGCGTCAGCTTGGCCTGGATCAGCGCGGCCATACCGGGCGTGAACGGAATCCGGATGTCGACCTCGGGGAAACAGAAGAACCCGCGGTCAGCGCGCATGGTCCGGTAGTCGTGGGCCATGGCGAGCATCGCACCGGCGCCGAAGGCGTGTCCGTTGACCGCGGCGGCCGTCGGGATCGGCAGCGTCAGCACCCGCGCGAACAGGGCGTGCACCCGCCCGACGTAGGACTGCATCTGGTCGCCGTGCGCCATCAGCCAGTCGAGATCCAGGCCGTTGGAGTAGAACTTGCCGGCGCCGGTGGTCACGAGTCCCTGGGCGCCGCCCGCGACGAGATCGTCGATGGCACCGTTGATGTCGTCGAGAAAGCCCAGCGAGAAGCGGTTCTCGTCATCGCCGAGGTTGAGAACGGCGATCTTGTCCTGGTAGCTGACGGTGATGCTCATGGTTGTTTCCTCCTGGTTGGGGTGGGTTCGTCGGCGAGGACGGCACGGACGGCTGCGGTCAGCCGATCACGTGCCCAGCTGTTGCTGATTCTGTTGCGGGACAAGATGATTGCGGTCGGCAGGTCGACGATGCACACCGTGATGGCATCGACCGCCGCACCGTCGCGCCGGTCCCAGAGGTGCGACGACAGCCGCATCATCAGGTCGATCAGCTGACGGTCGAGGTCTTTGAGTTCGGCCGCCAGGGACGCCGGCAGGTCGGGTCCGAGCAATTGATCGCGCTGCACCCGCCACACCAGTTGGGCCGACTGCCGCTGCCGCTCGTAGAACACCGCGGGAGCCTGCGCGGCGGCGACGACGGCGTCCACGGGGTCGGCGGCGTCATTGGCCAGCGCGGCGTCGACCAATTCTGTTTGCACATCGAGGAATCGGCGTGCGGCACGCAGCCAGGTGCGGGCGACGAGCTCGGTTCGCGAGCCGAAGTTGTGATAGATCGCGCCGTTGGAGACGCCGGCCGCGGCGGCCACCGAACGGGTGGTGACACCGGCCGGCCCGGCCTCGACGGCCAGCGATTCGGCAGCGTCGAGCACCGAGTCGAGGTCATACACACGAGGCCGGGGCACCGGCTCACCATAACAGAGCAATCGCTCCGTTACTACGCAGCAGGGGTGTCGCCGGTTACGGCGGATAGATCTGCTTGATGGTCCCGTCGGCGTTGACCTGCATGTATCCGGTTCCGGGCGCCGTGGAGTGGATCGCGAGCCCCAGACCGCCGCCCTCTTCGCCCTCGATGATGAGGTACAGCTGCGAGCCGGGTTCCGCACCCAGCTGCTGCGGTGCACCGGCCATGGTGGCGGCCACCGCCTGCGCGTTGATCGCGCCGAGGTCCGCCAGCACGTCGAACGAACTGGTGCTGGTGTCCGAGCCCCACTTGTTCCAGCTGCCGCCGCGGTACATGAAGCTCTGATCGACGTGCTTGTTCGTGGGGGAGACGCGATCCATGACCGCGTAATCGGGGTAGACCACGAGCTTGAATCCCATGGCGTCGCCGAACTTCGCCTTGATGGTCCCGATCAGGTTGGTCAGACCGTCGGCGGTCTGCAGCTGACTCGGTCCCGCCGGCGTCGACGCCGCGGTCGAGGCGGGAGTCGACATCGAACCCGTCGGGTACCCGGCGGTGCCACCGGGACCGGTGGGCATCGACGGAAACAGTTGTGCGCTGGGCTGATTGGACGCCTGAGGCTGGTCGCCCGAACCGCTGTCGGGCCACATCACGTACGCGATGCCGGCGCCCCCGAGGACGACGATCGTGACCAAAGCCGCGACGATAACCACCGCCGAGTTGCGCCACCATGATTGGGCCGGTTGGTTGTTCGCCAGCTGCGGCGGCGACCACTGCGCGGATCCGGCACCCAGACCTTGCGCCGGCGTCGCGTACTGCGTGTGCGCGTGCGCCGGGTAGGACTCGGGGCCGGTCGTGGGGTAGGGGACCGAAGGGGCGGCCCACGCCGGCGGCGGTGTCTGCTGAGCGGGCTGACCGAACTGAGCGGGCTGCGCCGGTCCGGTCAGCGCGGAACGCGCGGCGTTGGCAAGGTCTTTCGTTGTGGCGTAGCGCAATTCGGGATCCTTCGCCATGCCGGTGGCGATGACCTGATCCATGTATGCCGAAATCCCCGGCCGCATGGTCGACGGCCGTGGCGGATCCGAATAGAGGTGGCTGGTGATCTGCCGCTCCATGCTGTCGCCCGGAAATGGCGGTGCTCCGGTCAGGCATTCGTGCAGGACGCACGTCAGCGCATAGATGTCGGACCGCGCGTCGCACCGGTCGCTGGTGAAGCGCTCGGGTGCCATGTAGGCGACGGTGCCGATGGTGGCACCGGTGTGGGTCAGTTTGGTCTCGCCTGCAGCGCGGGCGATGCCGAAGTCGATTAGGTACGCGAAATCGTCTGGCGTGACCAGGATGTTGGCGGGTTTCACGTCGCGGTGCACCAGCCCCACGCCATGCGCGGCGCCGAGCGCGGCAGCAATCTGCTCGACGATCGAGACCGCGCGGTCGGGTGCCAGTGGGCCGTCGGCCAACAGCTGCTGGACGGTCTTGCCGTCGATCAGCCGCATCGTCACGAACAGCCGGTCGTCGATCTCACCGAAGTCGTGGATCGGCACGATATGCGGCTCGTCGAGCCCGGCCGCGGCGTGGGCCTCCCTGCGGAAACGCACCTGGTACTGCTCGTCGTCGGCGAAGGTCGGCGGCAGCACCTTCATCGCGACGACGCGCTTCATGGTGGTGTCGTAAGCCTTCCAGACCTCACCCATGCCGCCACGACCGAGCAGCTCAATCAGCCGGTACCGGCCGAACGGTGTCCCTTCCACCGGCTAACCATAAGAGGCGGCGGCGTCCGCTGCCCAGCGAATGGTTAGGCGCGCACCCTGCGGCGATAGGTGACCTTGTCGAATTCCCGGCCGTGTTCGTCGACCGCGGTGACGTCCATTTCGCTCAGCAGCTGCCCGGGCCTGACATCGACGCGGATGAAGGCGTAGTTGCGGAAACGCACGCGCGACCAGCCGACCGCCTCCGCCTTCTTCTTCCCTTCAGCAGTCCAGACATAGCTGTTCGGGACGAAGGTGTCGGGAGCTTCGTGGCCGCGGTAGCTCTCGGGCTCACCGGGCTGGAAGCCGTATCGGGGCCGGCCGGCGCAGCCCACGGTGTAGTAGACGGTGCCGTCGGTTTCCGCGTCGACCGTCGAATTGTCGCCGGCGACCTTGGTGGGGCGGTCGCCGCGGATCGGGTCCGTGCGCTCGTAGACGTGGTTGTGTCCCTGCAGCACGAGATCGACCTGATACCGGTCGAACAACTCGCACCAGGCCACCCGCACACCGCCGTCGCTGGCGTGCGAGTCGGTGGTCGAGTACGCGCAGTGGTGGAAGAAGCACACGATGAAGTCGATGTTGGGGTCGGCGCGGTAGGCGGCCAGGGTGCGCTCGACCCAGGAGTTCTGGGTGCCGTCGGAATAGCCGGTGTTGGAACGGATTTCGAAGCTCACGTCGTTGGCGTCCAGTGACAGCACCGCGACGTTGCCGTAGGTGAACGAATAGACCGACGGGCACGCCGCCGGCCCGTTGTCCGGAAAGTCCATGCGCGCCAGGTGACCGCCGTAACCGTGACTCGGATACGAGGCCTCCATGTCGTGGTTACCGGTCGCGAACATCCACGGCGTGCTCGCCGCACTGGCCTCGATGGAGCCCAGATAGACGTCCCAGACGAACGGGTTGTACTTGTCGAAGCCGTGCGCGGCCTTGCCCCCGGACGGGACGAACGACAGCGGCTTGCCGCCGCCGGACGGGTCGGCATACGCGATATCCCCGGCCAGCAGATGGAATTCGGGGTTGGACGCGACGATCTGATTGAACACGTTGGCGGTGTGCGGGACGTCGGGCTCGTTGTCCGGCTTGTAATAGCTGTCGTCGTAGTCGCCGCGTTTGAGCCCGGCAGGCTGGCGCGGTATGTCATCGGTGCCCTGGTCACCCATCATGGTGAACCGGAACGGCGCCAATGTCTTTCGCACGCTGGGCATCGCCGTCTTGGCCGACCGCACGTCGCTGACGAAGCCGTCCTCGGTGCGCCACCGGTAGAAATGCGCGCTGCCACCGGGCAATCCGTCGACGGGAACATGGGCGTAGAACTGCTCGGCCGCAAGGACACCGCGATCGCTGGTCGGGATCTGCGTGACGAGGTTGCGCACCTCGGCCTCGACGGTCGCGCCCAACTGATCGGTGGGCCCGTGGTCGACGAACACTCTGGTGCCACCGGGATTTCGCGACAACTGCGCGGCCAGCCGCAGCTGGCTGTCCGCGTCGCCGCCGAAACCGACCCGGCGGTTGGCCACGCTCAGCGGCGCGTCCTGTGCGTAGGCGCGGCGCCCGAACGGCGCCAGGCCCAGGGCCGCCACCGCCGCGGCGGCCGCCGATCCGCGCAGGAAATTCCGTCGCGATACGCGGTGCCGGCGCAGGTACTGCTGGTGCCAGTCGTACTGCTCGGCGATGGTCATGGTCGTCGACAAGTTGTCGGGGATGCCCGTGTCCGGGATTTCACCGGCGGCGGTCAGTCGGGTCGGACGCACCAGTCGATGGTGGCCCAGCACGGTCCGTCCCGCGAGTCCGACACCCGAATCAGGGCCGATGTTCAGCCGTGGTTCACGGAACCGCGATCAACGGCGCCGGGGCGCCGTACCGCTGTGGCCAGTCCTGCCATGCGACGCCCGTCGGGTCTACGGCCTGCTCTGTCGCCGATCAGGATCGACCCGAAATGACACTTTTTGTGATCTGAAAAGTCTTGGGCTGTCCCGAACTCTTTCTCAGCAACGCCTCAGTTGGCGGCGGCACGGTGGAGACATCAAGCGCGAGCACGCCTGTCTTACCGACGTTTCGAGAAAGTAGTCAACGCCAATGAGACACCCGTCAGAACAGCCGACGCTCGACAACCAGCACCTCTGGTCGCGGCAGTACGCCGCTGAACAGGAGAAACTGGTCCAGTGGAGCAATGACCGTTACCAGCGTCCCCACGCATCGGACGCCTACACCCAACCACTGCGGACTCCGTACGGGGCGCCGCAGCAGTATCCCGCCGCGCCCGTTCCACCGGCGCCAGCTAAGCGCTCGCGCTCCGGGCTGCTGGCCTTCGGCGTCGCCGCCGTAGCCATCGCGGCAGGCGCGGCAGGCACCATGGCGGCGGTCGACCACTACGGCAGCGTGGCGCCGACGGCGCAGGTTCCGCTCGCCGCCGGCATCCAGAACCGCACGCTGCCGACGGCTTCCGCGCCGGCACCGGCGGCGCCGGCCGGCTCCGTCGAGGCGGTGTCGGCCAAGGTGCTGCCGAGCGTCGTGAAGCTGCAGGTCCAGACCGGCCAGCAGGGCGGCGAGGGCTCCGGCATCGTCCTCACCGCGGACGGCCTGATCCTGACCAACAACCACGTCGTCGCGGAAGCCAATCAAGCTGCCGCGGAACAGGATTCACTGCCCAGCGGACTGAGCCCGAGTGGCCGGCTGCCCCGCGGTCTGACGGGCGGCGGCCAGACCAAGGCGACGGTCACGCTGGCCGACGGCCGCACCGTGCCCTTCACGGTCGTGGGCGCCGATCCGGCCGACGACATCGCGGTGGTGAAAGCCCAGGGGGTGTCCGACCTGACCCCGATCAGCATCGGCTCCTCCAAAGACCTGCGCGTCGGACAGAACGTGGTGGCCATCGGCTCGCCGCTGGGCCTGCAGGGCACCGTGACCACCGGCATCATCAGCTCGTTGAACCGTCCGGTGAGCACCGGTGACGAGCAGACCGGCCAGCAGTCGGTCATGAGCGCCATCCAGACCGACGCCGCAATCAACCCCGGCAACTCCGGTGGCGCGCTGGTCGACATGAACGGCAATCTGATCGGGGTGAACTCGGCGATCGCCTCGCTGGGTGGCGGTCCGGAATCCGGTGGTTCCCAGCCCGGTTCCATCGGGCTCGGCTTCGCCATCCCGGTCGACCAGGCCAAACGCATTGCCGACCAACTGATCTCGACCGGCACCGTCCAGCACGCCTCGCTGGGCGTCAAGCTGGCCGCCAACAACAGCGCCCAGGGCGCGGCCGTGGCCGGCGTCGTCGCCGACGGTCCCGCCGCCGCGGCCGGCCTGGACAAGGGCGCCGTGATCACCAAGGTCGACAACCAGCCGATCGACAGTCCGGAAGCGCTCGTCGCGGCGATCCGGTCCAAGGCGCCCGGCGACAACGTCACCGTGACCTACGCCGACCCCTCCGGAGCGGAACGTTCCGTGCAGGTGACCTTGGGACAGACGGAGGCGTAGACCGCCCAGCACGTCCTGTCCCCCCATCCTGTGAGGGTTGTGTACGCCGAACCCGAGATACGCGTACACGACCCTCACAGGCGTTTCCGGGCATCTCCGCGCCAACCGGATTCCAATCGCGCCGTCCTACCCTCTCCGTGTCGACACTTCCGGAGGGACCATGCGCGTCGAGTACATCGTGGTGCTGATCGCCGTCATCGTGATCGTGGATATCGCCATCCTCATCGTGCTGCTGCGCAAGCACCGTGCCCGGACCGCGCCCGCCCAACCGGCAACCACCAGCGCAACGGAACTCGGCACCACCGGCGTATCCAAGAAATCCGCGGCACCGGTCCTGGCCAAGGCGTTCCTTGCCGTCGGGCTGTCGTTGGCCGTCGCGGCCGGTGTCTGCGCGGCGATTGTCGCCCAATCGAATTCGTCCGACCGGCACGCCGACGGAACCGTCGTCGAGCTGGTCCCCAGCGGCGGCGGCAGCAGCCCGCGTTACCGGGCGCGCGTCGAATTCGCCACATCCACGGGCACACACGTCCGCTTTCTCAGCTCGATCAGCAGCAATCCGCCCCCCGCCAAGCTGGGCGAACACGTCGACGTCCGGTACGACCCCGCCGACCCGCACGACGCCACCATCAACAGCTATTGGCAGGTGTGGTTCCTGCCGACCCTGCTCGGCATCATCGGCGCTCCGTTCCTGCTGGTGGGCGCCGGATTCGGGATCGTGAGCCGGGCCGGTCGCCACCGCGGGCCGGAACGCCTCTGAACCGGCCGGGCCGCCAGCAGATTGCCAGGTTCATCTGCGCTGCCGCAGGTCATGCGCGGATGTATCGTCTCTCCAGTTCCAAATTTGCTGTGAATCGGGGGAAATGGCCCAGTACTACCTCTCGGGTGCAGTAGCCGCCCGGGTCGACGGCACGCCGGCAGCGCTCGGCGGACCGAAGCAGCGGTGTGTACTGGCCGTATTGCTGGCCAACCACGGCACGGTGGTCAGCATCGACCGCCTGATCGACGCCGTCTGGGGTGACGAGCCACCGCCGAAGGCACTTGCCTCGGTGCGCTCGTATGTGGCCAACCTCCGCCGGGTCCTCGACCCGGGCGCCGATGTCGGACCCGACCAGACGGCCGAGGCCCGCCGGGGCGACACGCAGGGTCAACGGCTCGCCTCCCACCCTCACGGCTACCAGCTGAATCTGCTCAGCGGCGACACGATCGATCTCGTCAGCTTCGAAAGCCTTGTCTCGAAAGGCCGGACAGCGCTGATCCGCCACTCGGCGGGTACCGCTGTCGAGATGCTGACCGAGGCGCTGGCACTCTGGCACGGAGATCCGTTCGGCGAGTTCGCCTATCACGAATTCGCCGCACCCGAGGCCATCCGCTTCGCGGCCCTGCGAACCACCGCCATCGAGGCCCGTTTCGACGCCGCACTGCAACTCGGCGGCGGCGGCGAACTCGTCCCCGAGATCGAGGCGGCGCTGGCGGAACATCCACTGCAGGAACGCTTGTGGGGCCACCTGATGCTGGCACTGCACCGGTCCAACCGCACCGCCGACGCCATCCAGGCGTTCGACCGGGCCTGCACGACACTCGACCGCGAGGTCGGTACCCGGCCCGGCGAAGGCCTGCAGACCCTGTTCGAGAAGATTCGCGACGGCGCCGCGGAACTACGCGTCGCACCCGCACCGCACGTGCTGAATCCCGATCCGGACCCGGCGGCGCCGCCGCCGTTCGTCGGCCGGGACGCCGAGCTGGGCGCCGTCACCGCGGCGGTGCGCCGAGCCGACGGCGGCGCCGGCGGGCTGACGCTCGTGACCGGCGACAGCGGCATCGGCAAGACCACCCTGGCGCAGGCGGCCATCGATCGCGCCCGGGCGGCGGGCATCGCCGTGGCCTGGGCCGGCCACCCGAGCGGGGTGAAGCTGCCCCTGCTGTGGACCTGGATCCAGCTGCTGCGCCAACTGGGTGGCGAGCTCGGCACCACAGGCCGAAAGGCCGTGCTGCGGGAGGCCCCCGGCGTCGTCAACGCCCTGGTTCCCGAATGGCATGGCGACGACGACCTCAATGCCGGCAGCCGGTTCGCGCCAACGGGTTTCGCCCTGGTCGAGCGCATCGTGGCGGCGCTGCGCGAGCTGTCGACACTGGCCCCGATGGTGCTCGTCATCGACGATCTGCAACGGGCGGATCCCGCCTCGATCAACGCGCTCGTCCTGCTGGCCGAAGAGTTCCCGCGCGTTCCCATCCAGGTCATCGGCAACTGGACCTTCTTCGGGGACGACCGGCCCATGAACCGGTCCTCGTTCGAGCGCATCGTCCGGTCGAACGACACCGTCACGCTGCATCTGGACGGCATCGACCGCGCGGCCGCCGCAGACCTCGTCGACGCGGTGGTCGGCGGCACGATCCCGCCGGCCATCTCGGCACAGGTCTGGGAGCAAGCCGGCGGAAACCCCTTCTACATCAAGGAACTGGCGCGGGCGCTGGACACCGACGGCGCCCCGCAGCGCGGCCATCCCGCGCTGTCGGATGCCGTGGTCGGCGTCGTCGGCCGCCGGCTCGGCGTCCTGGACCGGCCCTGCCGTCGGGTGCTCTGCGCGGCCGCCGTCATCGGGCCCGAATTCAACGTCGCCGACCTGGCCGACATCGTCGACCTGTCGGTCTCGACGGTGCAGAGTCGGTTGCGTCCGGCCTATCAGACCGGTCTCCTCGACGAATTGCCCGCCCGTCCCGGCGCCTATCGGTTCAGCCACGGCCTGGTGCGCGACGCGCTCATCGCCCAGCTCGCCACCACCGACCGCACCAGCGTGCATGCCGCGATCGCCACCACACGGACGGCAACGCTCGCGACCGCCGCGTACGAACATGTCATCGCGACCGCCGACCATGCCTGGCGGGCCGGCGCGGAACTGAATCCCGATGTGGCCCTTGGTATTCTCGAGATCGCCATCCAGCGCGCCCTGAACCGGTCCGCGTACCACGACGTCGCCGGCCTCGCCGAGCACGCACTGCAGATCGGTGACCGACTGCCGGCCAAACCCGAACACCTGGACCGGCAGGCCACCTTATGGCTACACCTGGCCGGGGCCAAGAACATCCTCGAGGGGCAGGCCAGCGAGGCGGCCGCGGCAGCCGTCCAGCGCGCCTTCGAGATCGGTCAGGAAGTCAAGGGCCGGGCCTTCTACGGCGCCATCGCACTGCAGTCCATGCTGCTGTGCGCGCACGGCCGCATCGATGAGGTCGAGATCATCGCCATCGGCCTGCAGGACCAGTACGACAAGTCCGGCGACCCGGTGATCGGTCTCGTCAACGACTTCGTGCACATCCTGCTGTACACCCTGCGGGGCAACACCGACATGTTGATCAGCACCGGGCTGCACATGATGGACACCTTCCCGCCGCCCGAGACGGTCACCGATCCGCTGCACTTCTTCCATCCCCGCGTCTACTGCTGGATGGCGATCGCCGAGGCGGTCCGCGGCGACGTGCAGGCCATGCGCGAATACCACCGCCGCGCACTGCATCTCGCACAGAGCCGCGGCGACGTGTTCAACATCCTGGCCGCCCGCCTCACGTACGTCGAGTGCGCCGCCGTGCTCGGTGTCACCGACGGCATCGTCGAACTGGCCGACCAGGTCGACGTCGAATTCACCGCGGCGGGCAGCCCGCAATGGGCAGCGTGCGCGCGCATGGTCCGGGTCTGGGCGCAGGTACTCGGCTCCGGCGACGGCGATGCCGCCGTCGCCTTCCAGGCGTTCGACGAATACACCTGCGACGGCACCACCGTGATGAACACGATGTTCCTGTGCCTGCTCTCCGACATCGAGCTGCACCAGGGCCGTCCCGACAATGCCCGCGCGCTGCTGCACCGGGCCGGCCGCCTGGCCGATGCCACGGGCGAACAGGCCTTTGCCCGTGGCATCGCCGAAAGACTGGCGGCCCAGTCCGTCGAGCCCGCCTGAATCAGGCCTGCACGGTCCGGTCGGGCAGTTCCTCACGCCACTGGCGCCAGATGGCCCGGTCCGTCATCAGGTCGAGCACACTGCCGAACCCGGACGGATACACCAGGGAGACAACCCATTTACGGGAGTTCCCGCGGCTGACCTCGCAGCCGCCCCGGTACAACTGGCGTAACCAGGTGACCGTCACGGCGTCCCGCGGGAAGTCGAAGATCACCACCTCCTCACCCGCGGACAGCTTCGCCTTGTAGTCGGTCAGGCCCAACTGGTCGTCGACCCACTTCGAATACTCGGACGCAAGGCACCGCACCTGGGTGTCCGTCAGTTCGAGTTCGACGTTCACCCACCAGGTGTTGGTACGGCTCTTGAGCAGATACGCCTTACTTCGGGGTGGCGCCGTGGCCATTTCGTCAGAAGGTGATCTTCAAAGACTTGTCCACCGCGTCCAGCGCCTCGAACAGCTCGTGGCCCTGGCTCTCGTCGCTGGTCGCGTTGATCTGCAGCACGTACAGGCCGTCAGGTCCCTTGAAGACCACCGTCTCCTGCCCGAACGCGGCCTTGCCACCACTCTTCAGGTTGTAGGTGCCGGCGATGCGGAACGCCGGGAATCCGGCCGAGGTGCCCGGTTCCTCACCGACGGACTCGAACCCGGGAAGGTTCTTCACCTCGCCGCCCGCGAGCTTGAGCAGCTTGTCCGGATCGACCGGACCGTCGAGGCGCGACACCAGCGCGACGATGTTCGCGGTGTAGTCCGTGCTCTGGGCGCCGGGCCCGGTGTAGACGAGAGCGCCGTACGCGTAGTCAGGAGTGTCTTCGCCGGCGCTGTCCCAGCCGGTCGGACGGTCGATGTCGACAGCCGGCGCACCCGGATCCCCGGGGTGGATCGAAGTCTCCTGGATCTTCTCTTCCTTGATGTAGTCGGCAATCGTGGGGTTCGTGCCGGATTCTTCGGCCTTGCGCGGCTTCAGCTTGGGCGCCGCCTTGGTCGACGACGTCGCACTCGAGCTGCTGCTCGAACTCGACGAGCTGGAACTGGAGCTGGTCGAGCTCTTGCCCTTGTCGCCGCCTCCGCAAGCGCCCAGCGTGATGCTCAGGCAGACCGCGGCGGCAACGGCGATGACAGGCCGATGCGACATCTGCATCGTGACTCCTCAGGGGTAGACGACGGACGCCGGTCACGTCCTCGGCGCCACGATATGGACGGCCGATTGGAATTTCGTTGAACCCGGCGGCGCAAGCGGTTGGAACGGCGGCCACCAACCGGACCTGCGCGGACTTCCAACCGAATTCCAACACCGCAGCGCTAACTTTTGCCGTCCGCTCGATCAGTGCGGCGCCGGTGGCTGGCGCCCGAACTCGGAAGGGGTTGGCGACATGACCAACACGATGTGTCAGAGGCTCGTTCTGGCATCTGCGATCACGGCTGCAGTGTTCGGTGCCGCCGCCTGCTCCAGCGGGACGCCGTCGGTGAGCAAGAAAGACGTCGAGAGCCAGATCGTCGAAAAGATGACCGGCGCCGACGGCAAGAAGGCCGATTCGGTGACCTGTCCCGACAACCTCGCGGGCCAGAAGGGCGCCGAGATCAACTGCACCATGAAGGTCGGCGACAAGACGAGCACTGTCAACGTCACGGTCACCAGCGTCGAGGGTGAGCAAGTCAAGTTCGACATGGTGCAGACGATCGACAAGGATCAGGTCGCCAAACAGATCAGCGAGGAGCTGGGACAGCAGTTCGGCACCAAGCCCGAAACGTTGACCTGCCCCGAGAACCTCAAAGGCACGCCCGGCGCCACGCTGCGCTGCGAGCTCAAGGACAGCGGCCAGACCTACGGCGTCACGGTCACCGTCAACAAGGTCGACGGTTCCGACGTGAACTACGGGTTCAAGGTCGACGACAAGCCGACGTCGTAACCGATGGGAATGAACCGGGCCCTCTGGCGGGCATCTGCGCTCCTGGCGGTCTTCACCCTGGCCGTCGCCGGTTGCGGTGAGAAGCAGCTGAAACCACAGGCATCGTCATCGTCGACGAAGCCCATGGCCCCGCCTGCCGAGATCCACGGCGACAAGTCGGACCCCGTGAACAAGATCGTGGCACAAGCCATCGGCAACATCGAAAGCTACTGGAAGAGCACGTTTCCCGAAATCTACAAGAAGGACTACACGCCGGTCGAGGGCGGCTTCTACGGCGTGGACCCGAAGAGGGGTCCGGTGCCGCCATGCGCGGACTCACCGGAAGAGGTCGCCGGCAATGCGTTCTACTGCTCCAAGGGCGACGACGTGGCCTGGGACGCCACGGGGCTGCTACCCGACTTGCAAAAGAAATTCGGTGACTTTGTCATTCCGCTCGTGTTGGCCCACGAGTGGGGTCACGCCATCCAGGCGCGGGCCAACTTCCAGGGTGAGACGGTGACCAAGGAGATCCAGGCCGACTGCTTCGCCGGGGCCTGGGCCGCGCACGCCAAAGACATCTACAACGTCAGCGCCGACGATATGGACAACGCCCTCGCCGGTTTCCTGTTCCTGCGCGACGAACCCGGCACCGCCAAACACGATCTGAGTGCGCACGGGAGTGGATTCGACCGGGTGAGCTCGTTCCGTACCGGGTTCGGTAAGGGCCCGAAGGCCTGCGCGGACTATCGCAACGGCGACCCGGTGGTGGTCGAGCTGCCATTCAATAATGCCGCCGACCAAGCCTCCGGGGGCGAAGCCCCGTATGACGCGATAATCGAGGGTGTCCCAGAGGATCTCGAGGATTACTTCACGCAGCTGATCCCCGAGCTGACCGACGGCAAATACGACTGGACCCCACTGAAGGCGCCGCGAAAGATCGATCCTGACAAGGCCCCCGACTGCGGTGGCAAGTCGATGAAGGGTTCGGTGCTGTACTACTGCGTGGACGACGACTACGTCGCCTTCGACAACGTCAAGACGATGCCCGACATCTACGACAGCGGCGGCGACTTCTCGGTGGCGACGCTCATCGCGACGCAGTACGGGCTGGCAGCGCTGATGCGAATGGGCCAGCCTCAGGACTCGAAGCAAACCTCGCTGCGCGCAGACTGTTTGGCCGGTTCGTGGGCTGCCAGCATCCTGCTGCACAACCGCCCCAACAGCAGATACAGCCTCTCTCCCGGCGACCTCGACAAGGCCGTTGCCGCCCTGCTGCTGTACCGCACCGATGGCGGAGACGTCGAACACCACGGCCAAGGGACCGAACGCATCGACGCCTACCACCGCGGTGTGTACGACGGCGCCAAGCCGTGCCTGACCCTCTGATATGCCTCATCAAGGAGCCCGCTTCATGACCCAGCCCGACCAGACCACCGTCGCCGCGGACGAGACGCCGGAGGAGCAGAAGGTCCCGGCCTGGCGTGGCCTGCTGGATTCGATGCACCCGAGGTTCTTCTTCTCGCTGGCTAACGGCTATCCCGTTGGCATCAAACAGTTTCTGCAGTTCTGCCTGCTGCTGGTCTACCCCGGCTGGCTGTTCGCGGCGCCGCTGTGCGGAGCCATCTATTACGCCGGTTACGGCGTGCTGTGGGTCGTGTTCTGGCCATTGCGCGCGTGGATGAAGAAGAACCGTCCCGAGGAGTACGCGGCCAGTCAGCGGAAGTGACCTATCGCCGTTTCAGGAAGTCGAAAAAGTGCGGCGTCGTGTCGACCCGTAGCCGCGTCAGCTTGCGGTAGCTGATGAGCCACCGGCCGTGTTCCAGGCGGTACTGCTCGTGATAGTGGCCGTAGCCGTGCAGATGCTCTTCGGCTTCGCCGTTCGTCCACCACAACTTGTCCTCCATGGCCCAGATGCCGGTGGCCGTGGTGTCGCTGGTCAGCTCGATCTCGGGGGTGTGGCCGTGGTGGACGGTGGTGACGGTGGTGCCGCCGTCGAGCAGTGACCGGATCGCGCGTGTCAGTGGCTCCCTGCCGACGACGCGGTTCTTGCTGCCGGCCGTGGGTGTCCAATTGTCGTTGCCGGGCAACCCATCCCAGGTCTCGGAGACGACGTCGTCGGTGTGCAGCGTCGGATAGATCTCCCACTGCTTGGTGTCCATGCACCGCAGCCGGCGGGCGAATGTCCGCTTGATGGCCTCGATAGCCTGCGCCTGGTCGCCGGCGCCGAGGGTGATGTCAGTGGTCATTCGATCTCTTTTCGGTGGTTCGGGTACGTCGACGCCAGGGCGCCAGCAGCAGTTCGCAGGCCCGGCGCATATCGTGCTCGGCCTGCTCGGGCGTCGTCTCCCCGGTGATGGCCCACGACAGGATGCCGTAGGCGCACTGCTCGAGCAGGAGCGCGATCTGTATCTGGTCGGCGGTGGGCGCCGCGATCCCGGCGACGTCGAGAATGTTCCGCCGCAGGTTGTAGTCGCCGCGGACCGTCGATTCGGCGCGCCGGGCATTGACCGACGTGATCATCGCGCGGGCCAAGAGCGGACGGCCCAGCATGTCCCGGATGATGCCCGCCATGAACTCGGTGACATCGGCAACCGGGTGCCCCGTCGTCGGGCCCGGCGGTGTGGCGGTCTGCGTGAGGTGAAACAGCAAGGCAGCGAACAGATGATGCTTGGTGGGGTAGTAGCGGTAGACCGTGGTGATCGAGACCGCCGACTGATCCGCCACGTCCTGCATCCGCACTTCTTCGAGGCCGTGGCGCGCGCCCAGGCGCGCGGCGGTTGCGAGGATGCGGTCGCAGCGGTCGATCTGCGCGGGGGTCTTCGGCGTCGCCGGTTCCCGGTCGAGCGGTGCCCGGGGCATGACTACGCCGCCGGCCCAGAAGGGCTGCCCTGCAACAGTTTCTGAATCATCTCGTGGGACGCCAGCAGCACCTTGTCTCGGTCCCGGGTGGCGTGGACCGTCGGATTCTCGGCGTGCGCCGAGACGATGTGCACCGGACCGTTCGCGAGGTTCGCCAAGCCTTCGCGGGCGACGTCAGCCGGATCTGAGACGGGCATGCCGGGGACGTCGAAGTTGAGGCCGACCCGCTCCATCGCCGGTGTCCGAGTGAGGCCGAGAACCAGCTCGAGGACGTGCACGTTGTGCTCACGCAGCTCAAGCCACAGACCCTCGGCGAAGATCCGGGTGAAGGCCTTCACGCCGCCGTACACGGTGTGCCGCGCCGAGCCCAGGTAGCCAGTGAGCGAGCCGACCAGCATCACCCCGCCGCGGCGCCGCTCACGCATCAGCGCACCGAAGTGGTGGACCAGCCGCAGCGGCGTCGTGACGTTCAGGTCGATGACGCGCTGAAACGCCGCCAGGTCGCCGTCGAGGAACTCCGCGCTGTGGGTGTTGGCTCCCGCGTTGTAGATGAGGAGTCCGACCTCGAGATCGGCAGTGGCACTGATGATCTGGTCGACGCCCTCGTCGGTCGTCAGGTCGACGGCGAGTTCACGCACCTCGACGCCGAAGTCGCGACAGCGAGTGGCGGTGGCCTGCAGCGGCTCTGCCTTGCGCGCGATCAGCACCAGGTTGATGCGGGCCCGCGCGAGCAGCGCCGCGAACTCGGCTCCGACACCTTCCGAACCACCCGCGATGACGGCCCACGGCCCGTATTGCTGCAACTGCGGTGCGTTCTCGCTAGACAAGTTCTCGCTCCATATCTAAAATTCATTTTAGTTTTCTGCGTCCGAGGGTAGCCGATCCAGACGCCAGATCGGAAGGGCGCATACATGCGGATAGGCCTGCAGACGCCGGTGGTGATCCAGGTTCCCGCCACCGCGTCGGCTTGGGAAGCGACGGCCGGCGCCGCCGAGATCGGGGACATCGCCGCCGTCGCCGACCTGCTGGGCATCGACTACCTGACGTGTTCCGAACACGTCGTCGTGCCGACCGATGTGGCGGCCACCCGCGGGGCGACGTACTGGGATCCGCTGGCCACGTTGGCTTTCATCGCCGGGCGCACATCTCGCATCCGGCTGGCCACCTCGGTTCTGGTGCTGGGCTACCACCATCCGCTCGAGATCGCCAAGCGTTACGGCACCCTCGACCAGCTCAGCGGTGGCCGGCTGATCCTGGGCGTGGGCGTCGGGTCGCTGCGAGAGGAGTTCGACCTGCTGGGCGCGGCCTGGGACGACCGGGGCGCCCGTGCGGACGAGGCGATGACCGCGCTGCGCGAAGCATTGCCCACCAATCATCCAGTGCACCAAGGTGATCACTACAACTACGACTCGTTCGTGATGGACCCCTGTGCGCTGCAACCGAGCGTGCCGATCTGGGTGGGCGGCCGAACCCGCCGTTCGCTGCGCCGGGCGGTCGAGTTCGGCGACGGCTGGATGCCTTTCGGCCTCGCAGCGGCCGAGATCTCGACAATGCTTGGCACCGTGGAACTTCCGGATTCCTTCGACGTCGTGCTCGCCACCAGTCCGCTGGATCCGATGGGTGCGCCACGACAGACACTCGACGAACTCGGTGCGCTCGAGGACGCCGGCGCGACAGCCGCGACCTGTGTGATCGCCTCCCGATCCGCGGCGCACTGTTGCGAACAACTCGGCGCCCTGGCGGACCTGACGAGCCTGCTGAGCAAGGAGCCGAGATGACAGCACAGCAACTGGCCGAGCTCGAGGCGCGATTGCGCCGCATCGAGGACGAACGCGCCATCGAGCGGATGATCGCGTCCTACGGTCCGCTCGTCGACGCCGGCGAGGCCGACGCCGTCGCCGCGATGTGGGCGCCGGACGGGGTCTACGACGTCGAGAACTGGCTCATGACCGGGCCCGCCGACGTCGCGGCCATGGTGCGCTCACCCGGTCACCAGGATTTCATCACCACCGGTTGCACCCACTTCCTGAGTCCCGCCGTCGTCACCGTCCACGGCGACGAGGCGGTCGCCGTCTGCGAGTCGACGCTGTTGCTCAGGCGCGCAACGACTTACGAACCCATCCGGGCCGGCGTCAGCCACTTCCACCTTCGCCGGGCCACCGAGGCGCCGCACGGCTGGCAGATCGTCAAACGCATAACGCGACTGCTCGACGGAACCGAACGGCCCCGCAGGTTGCTGTCGGACGGTATCGCCGGACGGCGCCCGGCCTAACCCCGCACCCGGTCCAGCGTGTGCCCGGCCATGGCCGCCAGGACGCGATGGGCCCGGGCGACCATCGCCGCGGCGGACTCCTCGGGATGATTGCGCCAGAACAGCATCAGCGCCGACACCATGTGTTCCCAGACGCCGGTGGCGGCCACCAGGTCGACGGGATCGGTCAGGCCGACACTGCCGAGGGACCGCGATACCCCCGCGAACGCCTGCTGGCGCAAGATCGTCCGCTGTTCGCGTGCGGCATCGCGCGCAGGGCCATGGGGGACCGAGCGGTCGAACAGCACATGCCAGTCGCCAGGGTGCCCCTCGAACGTCGTGAAGATCGCGGCCAGCACGCGCTCGCCAGCGGCGCCCGCCCCCGCCAGATGATGGGGGGAGTTGAGCGCGTCGGCGACGGCCTGCTCGATCTGGGTACCGATCTTGGTCACGCAGGCGGCGTAGACCGCCTCTTTCGACCCGAAGTAACTGATGATCAGGGTCTTGGAGACGTCTGCCTGCGCGGCGATCGCGGCCAGGGATGCGCCCGCATACGTGGCGCGGCTGAATTCGGCGATCGCGGCCTCGACGATCAGCTGCTCACGCTCACCGCGCGGCACACCTTTGGTACCGGTTCTGCCGGTGACGGGGCGCGTGGTCATCGGGACAGCCTAATCAGCCCGGCAGCACCTCTGCCCCGGAGTTGACCATTGCCCGGGACGAACAGGTGATTCAGCCCGGCTGAACGTCGATCCACTCGAGATACGCACTGCCCGAGACCGATCCGGTACCCCAGGTACCGGTATAGGAGTACGCCGCCACGTATCCCGGTCCGTGCCCGAGGCGCCACGGCGCATCGACCGTGCCGATCAGGGCCAGAATTTCCCGGTCACCGTCGCGCACCGACCACTTGAACTTGCGGGGCCTACGCATCGTGTTGCCCCGATCGTCGACGAGCGGCTCGCCGTATTCGGTGACCGCAAAGTGGACGTCGGTGTACACCTCGGTCTCACCGCCGAGGACCCGGACGTGGGCCAGCTTGCAGGCGGTCCGGCCCCGCGCGCGGACGTCGGTCAGCAACACCTGCGTGCGCTCGTCGATGTTGATGATCTGGTAGGTGAAGAAATCCAGCGGCAGTTTGAGCCGGGCGGGTATCGGCCGGCGCGTAAGTGCCTGGTGCGTGCGGATTCTCGCGTATTCGAAGGTGCCGAGACCGCTGACCGCCACGCCGTCGACCGTGCCGGTGTAGGGCGCGAGCAGGCTCAGGTGGTCATAGATCGGCGACTTCACGAAGTACGAAACCTGTTCTGTGACATCCAGTTTGAGGTCTACGTCGAACTGCGGATAGCGGCCGCGGACGACGACGTGCGGCAGAGCCACGTTGATGGCGAGGTCTTCGGCCCAGCGCAGCCGGCGGGCATCGGCGGTGAACCAGCAGTCCGCGCTCATGTCGTACGCCCGATAGAACCGCTGGTCCGCGTGCGCGGTCGACGAGAAGACCGTGGTGGTGTCGCGCGCGTCGGCGGCGGCCAGGTGGTCGAGATCGAACAGTTCGGCGCCCGACGCACCCAGCAGCGTCATGGTGTTGAGATAGCGGTAGGGCTCGGGCAGGTCCGGCACGAACACACCGAAATGTGTTACGCCCCAGGCGCGTGAGAGGTCATGGGGCCGGAGAATCTCCGGGGCGTCGAACGGCCGACGTGAGGCCGGCAGCCGGCTGTCGATCAAGGGGAGCAGGCCGTCAATGGCGGCTCGGGACAGCGCGCGGGAAATCGGATGTGTCGTCATCAGGTGAGTGCCGCGATCGCCCGGTCCGCCGCAGCGGGAGAGAGGTAGTCGATGGTCGGCAGCACCGCGCGTAGCACCGCGGGGCTGACCTCCACCGGCTGATGGGTGATCGCCCGCACGATCCAGCGTCCCGCCTCTTCCGCCGACAGTGCCGGGGCATCCTCGTATTCGGCTGTGGGCGCGATCATTTCGGTGCGGACCAGCGGGAAGTACACATTGGTGGCGCTGATGCCGGGATGAGGCCGTTCGGCGCCCAGGCTGCGGCCGAAGATTGCCAGCGCACTCTTGGAAGCGGCATACGCCGAGAAGCGCGGGAACGTGTTGGCGTGCAGGCCCCAGGTACAGACGTTGACGACCTGACCGCGGCCGCGCTCGATCATGCCTGGCAGCAGACCCAGGCTCAGCTGGACAGCAGCCAGGTAGTTGAGGGACATCGTGCGCTGATAGTCGTGCAGCCGGTCGGTGGCGTCGGCGATGCTGCGGCGGATCGAATGTCCGGCGTTGTTCACCAGCACGTCCACGCGTTCGCCGGCGAGGTCTGCCAGCAGCTGGGCGGTGGCGTCCTGGTCGGCCAGATCGCAAGTGCGCCAGGAGCACCCGGTCTCGGCGGCGAGCGTCTGCAGTTCGTCCTCCCTGCGGGCGACGGCGATGACGGTGGCGCCGCGGGTACGGAGCTGGGTGACCGCCTGCCGCCCGATGCCGGCCGAGGCACCCGTCACGACGATCGTCAGGTCGCTGACATCACGGCCCGGGCCGGCCAGTGCGGCATCGAGTCGCTGGGGCAGCAGGGTGCGGCGCTGGACGAGGTCCATCACGGCATTACGAATCGACATGGCTTCCTCCCACACACGGTGTTCTCACCGGGACGACGCCGATATTACCATGCGGTTACTTAAGCCTGAGCTGTCAGCCGGTGATGCTCGAGCCGCCCAACCACAGCGGCGGCTCACAGTGATCGCCGAGCGCGGCGTGGGGATTGCCGCCGCTCCAGCGCCGGCGGTGCGTCATGCGGCCGTAGTGCGTGTCGGCGACCGACTTCAAAAAGTCCACACTGCCGCTCATGAAATCCAGTCCGTAACCGGTCAGCACATACTTGGGCAGGCCCGGCCGCGACTGCTCGGAAATGTCGTATCGCTCGGAGCGGTGATGCGTCCCGCGATCATCGACGTCGGCAGTCCAGCGCAGGGCCGAAGGCCGGCGCCACGAGGTCGCCGTCGCCTCCACGACCGTCCGCCAGTCGACACCGGGCTCGGGCGCGACCCACATGGGCGCCGGAATTTCGTAGACGATCCCTGTCTTCATGCCGATGCCCTTTCCCCGGTCCGTGCCCCGAGTGTGGCTGCGGGGACCGCGGTCCAGGAAGAGTTGCCGGCTCGACCTGTGCGTTTCCTCGCACAAATCACAGATTCGGCGCGGGCGGGCGCTACAGCCGGTACATCTCGCGCTCGGTGGCCGCTTCCTCGAAGAGCAAGTCGGGACGGCCGCGATACGGCGTGCGCGTTGCTGCGTCGGCTGATCGGCGCACCCGAACTGCGACGAACCTGTCCACCCACGCTGGACTGCCGATTACGTTGCGCTGGAATCGAGTTCGCGGCACGAGGACGACCGCGGCCAGACTCTGCCGGCAGGATAGTGCAGTCATCGTCGAACCCTATGGGCCGGAACCGGCAGGGGCATCGTGCTGCGGGAGGCTCCGTTCTCATACCGGAGACGGAGCACGGTGTTCACGGCGCCAGACCAAACTGAACCGCGGTGAACACCTCGGTATCAAACGGTTTCGACCTCGGCCTTGATGCGGTTGAGTGTGGTCCTCATGTCCCGGATGTTGCGCCGGGTGCGCAGCTGGCCGCCGAAAATGCCGAACACGGTGTCGAGCAGGCCGGGCGTCATCCAGAACGACTCGGTGACATCCGTGCCGTCACCGGCGGGCTCGAGGGCGTAGTGCCAATTGTTTACCGCCTTGTCGCCGGCAAGCACCGCGAAGCCGAACTCGCGCCCGGGCTCGCAGGCAGTGACCCGGCACGTCGTCCAATAGATCGGCCCGATCTCGTTGCGCTTGACGTGGCCGCGGAACCGCGCGCCGAGTGCGGGTCCGGTGGCTCCGTCCAGCCATTCCGACTCGAATACTTCGGGCGAGTATTTCGGGGTGTTGCGAATATCGGCAATCAGGTTCCAGACCTGATCGGCCCGCGCGTTCATGTGGACGGTGACCGAACCCTTCATGGCGCGATCCTATCGATCGGTACCGCCCGGCGGGCCACCCTCTTGTTTCGGCTGATTCGCCGGTGTGGGTCCCGCGGTGATGCCGGATAAATGCAAAAGCCGCGAATCCGAACCGGATTCGCGGCTTTTGTTGAGTGGGCGAAGGGGGACTTGAACCCCCACGTCCCGAAGGACACTGGCACCTGAAGCCAGCGCGTCTGCCATTCCGCCACTCGCCCCAAACAACTGGGAGAGAGTATCACCACCCCCACCCCCGGCTCCAAATCCGCGCCTGACCACCGGATACGGCCCGATTCGGCCCGCCGCGCCCGCGAAATCCAGCGATCAGCCGGTCCGCGTGCCGGCCGGCCACCTCCTGACCTGCGGCTTTCGAATTCTCACGATTCTGTTGGTCACGTATTGCAAGGTCAGGCCGATACCATGCGTAACAGTGGTGTCCGCGGTTATCGCGCACATCACATCTGGACCACCGAGACGAAGCGAGGCAGGGGGACATGGGTCTGGTCGACCGGATCGAGCGCAAGCTCGAGACCACGGTCGGAGACGCTTTTGCCCGCGTCTTCGGGGGGTCGATCGCACCCCCGGAAGTCGAGGCCGCCCTCCAGCGGGAAGCCGAATCCGGTGCCCGCGATGTCGGTGGCGGCCGTATTTTGGCACCGAACGAATACGTCATTACGCTCAGTTACACCGATTTCGAGAAGGTGAACGCCGATCCTGACCTCACACCCAGTGCTTTTGCCAAACACCTTGAGGGATTCGTCCATGAGCGGGGATGGCAAACGTATGGTGAGGTGGTCGTCAGGTTTGAGCCGTCACCTGGCCTTCATACCGGCCAATTCCGCGCCCACGGCGCGGTCAACCCCGACTCAACCGCCGGGCCACCGCGGCCGGCACCCAGCGACCGCGTGCACACCGCAGAACCAGGAGTACCAACGATGACTGACAACCCGACCCACCGTCCCGGCCCGGGACAGGGCCAGCCAGGCGACGAGTACGACTACGGACGGCAGCCCGACGAGCAGCGCGGTCAGCAGTACCCGCAGGACCCGGGCCAGGGCTACGGCCAGCCTCCGCAGGGTTACGGGCAGCAGGGTGGCTACGGCGCGCCGCAGGGTGGCCCCGGGTACGGCCAGCAGGGTGGCTACGGCCAGCCCGAGCAGGCCGGTTACGGCGCCGGCCCGTCCGGATACGGCCAGGGCGGCTTCGGCGGACCGCAGGGTGGTCCTCCCGGACCGCCGCCGGTCAGTCCTCAGCATGGTTACGGTCAGCCCGAGCAGGGCTACGGCCAGCAGAGCTACGGCCAGCAGCCCGACCAGGGCTACGGCGGCCAGCAGGGCGGCTACGGCCAGCCCCAGCAGGGCGGCTACGGCCAGCCCGAGCAGGGCTACGGCCAGCAGGGCGGCTATGGCCAGCCTCAGCAAGGTGGCTACGGCCAGCCCGAGCAGGGCTACGGCCAGCAGGGCGGCTACGGCCAGCCCCAGCAAGGTGGCTACGGCCAGGGCGGCTACGGCGAGCAGAACTACGGCCAGCCGCAGCAGCAGGGTTACGGCCAGGCGCCGGCGGATCAGGGCTACGGTCATGCCCCCGCTGACCAGGGCTACGGTCAGGCTCCGGCCGCGGGCGGCTACGGCGATCAGGGTTACGGCGGCGGCGCGGGCGCCGGCTACGCCGAGCCCGACTACGGTCAGCCGGCCGGTGGCTACGGCGGTGGCTACGGCGCCGCGGGCGCGAACGTCACTCTCCAGCTCGACGACGGCAGCGGCCGCACCTACCAGCTGCGCGAAGGCGCCAACGTCATCGGCCGCGGCCAGGACGCGCAGTTCCGTCTGCCCGACACTGGCGTTTCGCGCCGGCACCTCGAAATCCGCTGGGACGGCCACACCGCGCTGCTCTCGGATCTGAACTCGACCAACGGCACCACCGTCAACAACGCCCCGGTGCAGGAGTGGCAGCTGGCCGACGGCGACGTCATCCGGGTGGGTCACTCCGAGATCGTGGTCCGCGTTCACTGAGCCCGGTTTCTGTCACCGGCCGGATGATGTTCGCACCGGCCGGTGAGCGCCAAAGTATCGTGACGATGCCGACGGCTACCGGGCACCGGGCCCAGCCTCGACGCGGCAACGGAGAGGACGTCGGATGCAGGGGTTAGTTCTGCAGCTGACGCGGGTCGGTTTCCTCCTGTTGCTCTGGCTTTTCATCTGGTCGGTTCTGCGTGTCCTGCGCACCGACATCTACGCACCCACCGGAGCCGTCATGGTGCGGCGCGGCCTGGCGTTCCGCGGCACCCTGCTGCCGAACCGGGACCGACGCCGGTACGCGCGCCAGTTGGTGGTGACCGAAGGCGCCCTCGCGGGCACCCGGATCACCCTGACCAGCCAGCCCGTTCTGATCGGCCGGGCCGACGACTCCACGCTGGTGCTCACCGACGACTACGCCTCGACACGGCACGCCCGGCTGTCACCGAGAGGCTCCGAGTGGTACGTCGAGGACCTAGGATCGACCAACGGTACATACCTGGACAGGGCGAAAGTGACGACGGCGGTAAGGGTTCCAATGGGAACGCCGGTTCGAATCGGCAAGACGGTAATTGAGCTGCGCCCGTGACACTCGTACTCCGATATGCCGCGCGCAGCGACCGCGGCCTGGTCCGCGCCAACAATGAGGACTCCGTCTACGCCGGGGCCCGCCTCCTCGCATTGGCGGACGGCATGGGCGGCCATGCCGCGGGCGAGGTCGCCTCGCAGCTGGTGATCGCCGCGCTGGCCCACCTCGACGACGACGAACCCGGCGGCGACCTGCTGGCCAAGCTCAACGACGCCGTCCACGACGGCAATGCGGCCATCGCGGCGCACGTCGAGGCCGATCCCGAGCTCGAGGGCATGGGCACCACTCTGAGCGCCATCCTGTTCGCCGGGACGCGGCTGGGCATGGTGCACATCGGCGACTCCCGCGGCTACCTGATGCGCGACGGCGAGCTGACCCAGATCACCAAGGACGACACCTTCGTCCAGACCCTGGTCGACGACGGCCGCATCACCGCCGAAGAGGCCCACAGTCACCCGCAGCGCTCGCTCATCATGAAGGCGCTGACCGGTCACGAGGTCGAGCCGACGCTGACGATGCGCGAGGTCCGCGCCGGTGACCGCTACCTGCTGTGCTCGGACGGCCTGTCCGACCCCGTCAGCCACGAGACCATCCAGACCGCCATGCAGATCCCGGACGTCGTGGACTGCGCCGACCGGCTCATCGAGCTCGCGCTGCGCGGCGGCGGCCCCGACAACGTCACGGTCGTCGTGGCCGACGTCGTCGACTACGAGTACGGCCAGACCGCACCCATCCTGGCGGGCGCGGTGTCAGGTCAGGACGACGACACCCTGCCGCCCAACACCGCCGCCGGACGCGCCTCCGCCTTCAACCCCAAGCGTGTGGCAGCGGCCGCGAAAAAGCCTGCGGCACAACTTGATCCACCGCAGCGCAAGAAGCACACCCGGCGCAATCTGATCATCGGCGCAATCCTGCTGATCCTGCTGCTGGTGAGCGGACTGGCCATCGGGCGCTACCTGATCCGTAGCAACTACTACGTCTCCGGCCACAACGGCGCGGTCTACATCATGCGCGGCGTGCCGGGCTCGCTGCTCGGGCTGCCGCTGCAGGAGCCCTACCTGCTGGCGTGTCTGGACAGCCACTCGGACATGACGATCATCGGCGTCGACGACACCCGCGCGGGCTGCCAGCCCATGAAGGTCGCCGACCTGCGCGAGTCCGGCCGGGCCCAGGTCACCGCCGGCCTGCCGACCGGCACCGTCGACGACGCGATCCGTCAGCTCAAGGAACTCAGCCGCAGCTCGCTGCTACCGCTGTGCGCGCCACCCGTCGTCACCCCGCCGGCTCCGGCACCGGGCCCCGCACCGGCCCCGTCGCTGTCGGTGGTGCCGCAGCCACCGCGCGGCCCGGCCCCCGGCCCCGAGGCCCCGGCGTCGACAACGGCCGCTCCGACCCCGGCACCGGCACCCAGCCCGGCGCCCGCCCCCAACCCTTCCAGCCCCGCACCGGCCCCGACCTCGCCCGCGGCCCCGTCCCCGACGGCCACGGCACTCCCTCCGCCACCTCAGGAGCCGGGCACCAACTGCCGGAACGCGTCATGACGGCCCGAGAGCGAGCGGGAGCCCCGGCATGACGACGCCGGGGCAAGAGAAGGGGCGCGAAGACACCCCGGTGCCGGCGCAGCGACGGGAAGACACGTCCGGGCGAGCGCAGCGACGGGAAGACACCCAGCCGCAGTCTCCGGTCGCGATCGCCCCGCCACTACCCAATCGGCGTAATTCCGAGTTGGTGCTGCTGGGTTTCGCCGCCGTGATCACCACGGTGGCACTGCTCATCGTCGAGGCCAATCAGGAGAGCGGCCTGCGGCTGGACCTCATCCAGTTCACACTCGGCTTTGTCGTGCTGTTCGGTGGCGCTCACCTGGCGGTGCGCCGGTATGCGCCGTATGCCGACCCGCTGCTGCTTCCCGTGGTCGCGCTGCTGAATGGTCTGGGCCTGGTGCTGATCTACCGGCTGGACCTGTCGGCGCACACCCGGCCCGCCGGGATCCTGCCGGGCGGCAACGCCAACCAGCAGATGCTGTGGACTCTGCTGGGCATCCTGGTGTTCACCGCGGTGCTGATGTTCGTGCACGACCACCGGATGCTGGCCCGCTACGGCTATATCTGCGGCCTCGCCGGCCTGGTGCTGCTGGCGATTCCGGCCGTGCTGCCGGACTCGGTGGCCGAGCAGTACGGCGCCAAGATCTGGATCCGGTTGCCGGGCTTCTCGATTCAGCCCGCCGAGTTCTCCAAGATCCTGCTGCTGATCTTCTTCGCGAGCGTGCTGGTCACCAAGCGCAGCCTGTTCACCAGCGCCGGCAAGCACATGTTCGGGATGGACCTGCCGCGGCCGCGCGACCTGGCGCCGCTGCTGGTGGCCTGGATCGGCTCGATCGGCGTCATGGTGTTCGAGAAGGACCTCGGCGCCTCCCTCCTGCTCTACGCGACGTTCCTGGTCCTGCTGTACGTCGCCACCGAGAAGCTCAGTTGGGTGATCATCGGGCTGAGCCTGTTCTGCGTGGGAAGCCTGCTGGCGTACCAACTCTTCGACCACGTGCGGGTGCGGGTGCAGAACTGGCTGGACCCGTTCGCCGACCCCGACGGCGCCGGGTACCAGATGGTCCAGTCGCTGTTCAGCTTCGCGACCGGCGGCATCTTCGGCACCGGACTGGGCAACGGGCAGCCCGGCACCGTGCCCGACGCCTCGACCGACTTCATCATCGCGGCGGTGGGCGAGGAGCTCGGGCTCGTCGGTCTGGCCGCGGTGCTGATGCTCTACACGATCGTCATCATCCGTGGGCTGCGGACCGCCATCGCCGTGCGTGACAGCTTCGGCAAGCTGCTCGCCGCGGGCCTGTCGGCCGCGCTGGCGCTGCAGCTGTTCATCGTCGTCGGCGGCGTCACCAAGTTGATCCCCCAGACGGGCCTGACGACACCGTGGATGTCGTACGGCGGCTCGTCGCTGCTGTCCAACTACGTGCTGCTGGCCCTGCTGCTGCGGGTCTCGCACGTCGCGCGCCGGCCGCTGTCGACCCGCGGCCCCAACCAAGCGCCGATCGCGGCGGCCAACACCGAGGTGATCGCGAAGCAATGAACACCTCACTTCGTCGCGTCTCCGGACTGGTGATGGCACTGGTCGTGCTGCTGCTGCTCAACGCCACCACCACCCAGGTGTTCGCCGCCGACGGCCTGCGCGCCGACCCGCGGAACCAGCGGGTGCTGCTCGACGAATACTCCCGCCAGCGCGGCCAGATCACCGCCGGCGGCCAGCTGCTGGCGTACTCGATGCCGACCAACGGCCGGTTCCGCTACTTGCGCATCTACCCCAATCCGCTGGTCTACGCGCCGGTCACCGGCTTCTACTCGCTGCAGTACTCCAGTGCCGGACTCGAGCGCGCCGAGGACAGCATCCTCAACGGCTCCGATGAGCGGCTGTTCGGCAACCGCATCGCCGACTTCTTCACCGGCCGCGACCCGCGCGGCGGCAACGTCGACACCACCATCGTGCCGCGGGTGCAGCAGGCCGCGTGGGACGCCATGCAGCAGGGCTGTGGCGGCAACCCGTGCAAGGGCTCGGTAGTGGCGCTGGATCCGTCGACCGGCAAGATTCTGGCCATGGTGTCGTCCCCGTCGTACGACCCCAATCTGCTGGCCTCGCACGAAGGCGACCGGCAGTCGGCCGCGTGGCAGGAGTTGCGCGACAACCCCGACTCACCGCTGCAGAACCGGGCGATCTCCGAGACCTACCCGCCGGGGTCGACGTTCAAGGTGCTGACCACCGCCGCCGCGCTGCAGGCCGGTGCCACCCCGGACACCCAGCTGACGTCGGCGTCGCGAATCACGTTGCCGGACAGCACCGCAACGCTGGAGAACTACGGCGGCTCGGCCTGCGGCGGCAGCCCGACGGTGTCCCTGCGCGAGGCGTTCGCCAAGTCCTGCAACACGGCCTTCGTCGAACTCGGACTGCACAATGGGGCCGATGCGATGCGGACCATGGCCAAGCAGTTCGGCCTGGACACCCCGCCGCCGTCGATCCCGCTGCAGGTCGCGGAGTCGACCGTCGGGCCGATCTCCGACGCCCCGGCCCTGGGTATCTCCAGCATCGGCCAGAAGGACGTCGCCCTGACCCCGCTGCAGAACGCGATGATCGCCGCGACCGTCGCCAACGGTGGCGTCAGCATGGCCCCCTACCTGGTCGACGACCTCAAGGGACCCGACCTTTCCAACATCGCGGCCACCTCACCGCACCAACAGCGGCGGGCCATCTCATCCCAGGTCGCGGCTACACTTACGGATCTGATGGTCGGCGCCGAGCAGGTGACGCAGCAGAAGGGAGCCATAGCCGGCGTGCAGATCGCATCCAAGACGGGCACGGCCGAACACGGCACCGATCCACGTAACACCCCACCACATGCGTGGTACATCGCTTTTGCCCCGGCGAAATCCCCGAAGGTCGCCGTTGCCGTCCTAGTGGAGAATGGTGGAGACCGTTTGTCCGCAACCGGCGGTGCGCTGGCCGCACCCATCGGGCGGGCCACCATCGCCGCGGCGCTACGGGAGGGATCATGAGCGCGCGGGTCGGAGTCACACTTTCCGGCCGCTATCGACTTCAGCGACTCATCGCCACAGGCGGCATGGGTCAGGTCTGGGAAGGCGTCGACAGCAGGCTCGGCCGACAGGTCGCCATCAAGGTACTGAAGGCCGAATACTCGACCGACCCCGAGTTCGTCGAGCGGTTCCGCGCCGAGGCGCGCACGGTCGCGATGCTGAACCACCCCGGCATCGCCAGCGTCTACGACTACGGCGAGACCGAACTCGACGATTCCGGCCGCACCGCCTACCTGGTGATGGAACTCGTCAACGGCGAGCCGCTGAACTCGGTGATCAAGCGCACCGGCCGGCTGTCACTGCGGCACTCGCTGGACATGCTGGAGCAGACGGGCCGGGCCCTGCAGGTCGCGCACAGCGCCGGCCTGGTGCACCGTGACGTCAAGCCCGGCAACATCATGATCACCCCGACGGGCCAGGTGAAGCTCACCGACTTCGGCATCGCCAAGGCCGTCGACGCGGCGCCTGTCACCCAGACCGGCATGGTCATGGGCACCGCCCAGTACATCGCGCCCGAGCAGGCCCTCGGCCACGACGCCACCGCGGCCAGCGACGTCTACTCGCTCGGTGTCGTCGGCTACGAATCCGTGTCCGGGCGACGACCGTTCACCGGCGACGGCGCGCTGACCGTCGCAATGAAGCACATCAAGGAAGCGCCGCCACCGCTGCCGGCCGACCTGCCCCCGAACGTCCGCGAGCTGATCGAGATCAGCCTCGCCAAGGACGCGATCCATCGCTACCGCAGCGGCGGTCCGTTCGCCGACGCCGTCGCCGCGGTCCGGGCCGGACGCCGCCCCCCGCGGCCCAACCAGGCCCCGACCATCGGACGGGCCGCTCCCGCGGCCATTCCGTCGAGCACACAGGCGCGGGCTGCCATCGAGCCCGCCCGCCCGGCACCCGCGACGCCGCGGCCCCGGCCCGCCACCGGTAGCCACCGGCCGGCCCCGCCGGCCCGGCGCACGTTCTCGCCCGGGCAGCGCGCGCTGCTGTGGGCGGCGGGTGTCCTCGGTGCACTGGCGATCGTCATCGCGATCCTGATCGTGCTCAACGCGCAGGACCGCCAGGAACAGAAGAACCAGCAGCAGTCGACGGTCACCAACACCATCACCGAGACCACCAAGACTCCAGGCGCACCGGCGGGCCAGTCGATTCGTCTCCCGGATCTGTCAGGACCGGCCATCTCATGACCACGCCCCAGCACCTCTCCGACCGCTACGAACTGGGGGACATCCTCGGCTTCGGCGGCATGTCCGAGGTTCACCTCGGACGGGATCTGCGCCTGCACCGCGACGTGGCGGTCAAGGTGCTGCGCGCCGACCTCGCTCGGGACCCCAGCTTCTACCTGCGCTTCCGCCGGGAGGCGCAGAACGCCGCGGCACTGAACCACCCGGCGATCGTCGCGGTCTATGACACCGGCGAAGCAGAGACGCCCAACGGGCCGCTGCCGTACATCGTCATGGAGTACGTCGACGGCGTGACGCTGCGCGACATCGTGCACACCGAGGGCCCGCTGCCGCAGCAGCGCGCCATCGAGATCATCGCCGACGCCTGCCAGGCCCTGAACTTCAGCCACCAGCACGGCATCGTGCACCGGGACATCAAGCCGGCGAACATCATGATCAGCAAGTCCAACGCGGTCAAGGTCATGGACTTCGGTATCGCCCGCGCCATCGCCGACAGCAGCAACCGGATGACGCAGACCGCTGCCGTCATCGGCACCGCGCAGTACCTGTCGCCCGAGCAGGCCAGCGGGCAGAACGTCGACGCCCGCTCGGACGTGTACTCGCTGGGCTGCGTGCTCTACGAACTCATCACCGGTGAGCCGCCCTTCGTCGGCGATTCCCCGGTCGCCGTGGCGTACCAGCACGTCCGCGAGGACCCGGTGCCACCGTCGCAGCGTCACGCCGGCATCAGCCCCGGCCTGGACGCCGTCGTGCTCAAGGCGCTGGCGAAGAACCCGGACAACCGGTACCAGAGCGCCGCGGACATGCGGAACGACCTGATCCGGGTACATGCCGGCGAGGCGCCGGATGCACCCAAGGTGCTCACCGACGCCGAGCGCACCGCGATGATGGGCACCGGCGGCTTCGGTGGACCGCGCAGCATGATGCCGGAGCCGATCAGCGTCAACCCCCAGCCGTACCGGTCGGCGGATCGCGCCTCGACGCCCATCGGTCGCTGGCTCATCGCCGCGGCCATCCTGGCGGTGCTGACCGTCGTCGTCACGGTGGCCATCAACCTGATCGGTGGCAAGCCGCACGACCAGCAGATTCCGGACGTACGTGGACTGGCTCAGGCCGACGCCGTCGCCAACCTGCAGAACCGCGGCTTCAAGACCCGTACGCAACAGCGGCCCGACTCGACGGTGGCGCCGGACCACGTCATCAGCACCGAACCGGCGGCCAACACCTCCGTCGCCGCCGGTGACGAGATCACCATCAACATCTCCACCGGACCGGAGCAGCGCGAGGTCCCGGACGTGTCGAAGCTGTCGCCCGCAGACGCCATGGCCAAGCTGCAGTCCGCCGGCTTCCGGAACATCCAGCAGACGGTGTCGCAGTCGCTGCCGGAGCAGAAGGACCGGGTCATCGCGACCAACCCGCCGGCCCACCAGACCTCGGCGATCACCAACGTCATCACGATCATCGTCGGCTCCGGACCGGGCCTGGTCCCGATCCCCGACGTCAACGGGCAGACCGTCGACATCGCGACCAAGAACCTCAACACCGTCGGCTTCACGACGATCCTGACAGCCCCGATCGACAGCCCGAAACCGGCCGGCGAGATCATCGGCACCGACCCGGCGGCGGGCACGCCGACGGCCAAGGACGCCCCGATCACGCTGAAGGTCTCGCAGGGCAACCAGTTCGTCATGCCGAACCTGACCGGTCAGTTCTGGACCGACGCCGAACCGAACCTGCGCGCCCTGGGCTGGACCGGCGTGCTGATCAAGGGCGCGGACGTGCAGAACAGCGGTCAGCGCAGCAATGCCGTGGTGAGCCAGGTGCCCGCGGCCGGAAGTGGCGTCAACTTCAACGCGTCGATCACGCTGAGCTTCGCCTCGTAAGCGTTGCTCGGTCAGGCCGTGCGGGTTGCGGCCGAGACCGCGTCGGCGACTTCCTGCTCGAGCCGACTGACCAGTGCCTCGTCGGGCGCCTGGCCGCAGACTGCCAGCCAGTTGGCCAGCATCCGGTGGCCGCCCTGCGTCAGGATGCTCTCCGGGTGGAACTGCACCCCGTGGATCGGGAGTTCGCGGTGCCGGACGGCCATGATCACGCCGCTGTCGGTCTGCCCGATGGCCTCCAGCTCAGCCGGCAGCGTCTCCGGCAGAATGGTCAGCGAGTGGTAGCGGGTCGCGGTGAACGGGTCCGGAAGTCCTTGCAGCACACCGCTGTTCGCATGGTGTACCTGGCTGGTCTTGCCGTGCAGCAGTTCGGGCGCGCGGTCGACAGTGCCACCGAAAGCCACGCCGATGGCCTGATGTCCCAGGCACACACCGAGCAGGGGAGTGCCGGTCTCCGCGCACGCCCGGACCAAGGGAATGGACGCACCGGCCCGCTCAGGGGTGCCCGGGCCCGGGCTCACCAGGATCCCGTCGAACTCCTTCGCCACGGCAGCGACGCCGTCGGGAGTGGAGACACGCTCGTCGTCGCTACGCCAGACCTGCGCGTGCACCCCGAGCTGACCCAGGTACTGGACCAGGTTGAACACGAAGCTGTCGTAGTTGTCGAGGACGAGAACCTGCATGCCGTCAGGCTACTGGGTCACCCGTCGACGCGATCAATCAATATGTGACCGGTCCGGCCGGTTGGGCGTACCGGAGCTTCAGCGGCATTCGGTGACCGACGACGTCCACCGATACCCGCGGCTCTTCGGTGTAACCGAGCCCGAACCGCACGACGTACTGCTTGTAGAGCGTCACCAGCGGCGCGGCGGCGAGCGCGGCGCGCATGCCCTCGACGTTGCCGATCACGGTGATGACGTACGGCGGGCTGTAGGTCCGGCCGTTGAGCAGCAGGGTGTTGCCGACGCAGCGCGGGGCCGAGGTGGCCAGAATCCGCTGGTCCTGCATCTGGACGGCCTCGGCGCCGCCCAGCCACAGCGCGTTGAGGACCGCCTGGACGTCCTGCTGGTGTACGACGAGGTCGTCGGGGGTGGCGTCGTGCGGGTACTGGCCCTGCGCATTGCGCTGGGCGTCGTTGAGGGTGATCACCAGGCCCGGTCCTCGCATGGGATCCAGGCCCAACTCCAGGCCCAGTTCGTTCGCTCGACTGGTGATGGCGCCGAGCGCGGCATCGGCGCCGGGTGTGCCGCCGTGGTGGTTCTCGAGCTGATGCTGCAGGTCGTCGCGCTCGGCGGCGCGGGTCGCGACGGTCCGCTGGGCTTCTTTCACCATGTCGACGAGGCGGGGCGCGTCGCTGCGCCGGATCTCGCTGCCCCCGGACACGCTGTGCGTGGTGGCGAGCAGGAGGCCGGCGAGCACACAGACCACCGGCACACCGAATCGCCAGGCCGAGTGACGGGCCGGCTGGTCGGCTTCCGAGGTCCCCGCCGTCCGGAGCCTGCGAGGCGACACATCTTCTGCGTTAGGCTCTGAGTGCATACCGCTCCATCGTCGCACCGAATTGCCGGTTTCTCTCCGCCGGCGCGGGAGTGCGGCACCGACTGTCCGCGAAGGTACCAATGCCCAAGTCCAAGGTTCGCAAGAAGAACGACTTCACCATCAACCCGGTGAGTCGGACGCCGGTGAAGGTCAAGGCCGGACCGTCGAGCGTGTGGTTCGTGGTGTTCTTCTGCTCGCTCATGCTGATCGGTCTGATCTGGCTGGCGGTGTTCCAGCTCGCCGCACTGAACCCGGCCGGTACTCCACACCTGCTGCAGTGGATGGCCGATCTCGCCCAGTGGAATTACGCCATCGCCTTCGCCTTCATGATCACCGGCCTGCTGCTGACCATGCGGTGGCGCTGAGCAGCGTCAACAGACCCGGTTCGTTACATCCAGGTCTCGTGACGTAACCCAGCTGGCAACCTGACGGACACCCAATCACATCGATGTGATTCATCCCCATTGGGGATAGTGCCTGTGGATAACTTGCCCCCAAGGGTGTGGACATCTCGTGGAACAGACTCAATGGAGCCCGCCGACAGCCGGCATCGCGGCCTGTGGCGCATTCGGCGTCATACTCGTCGCCCTGGCCCTGACTTCGGTCATTGACCTGCCCGGACGCGTTCTCGGCGGCATCGCTGCCATCGGACTGCTGGTGTTCGCCGTGATGTCCTGGCGCGCGCGGCCGAAGCTCGCGATCACGCCGGCCGGGCTGGTGGTGCGCGGGTGGTTCAGTACCCAGACTTATACACAGGCCGACCTCAAGAGTGTGCGTATCACCGAGTTCCGCCGACTGACCCGCAAGGTGCGGCTGCTGGAGCTCGACACCGTCGACGACCGGCTCCTGGTCTTCACCCGATGGGACGTCGGCACCGATCCCATCAACGTCCTCGACGCCCTCACCGACGCCGGGCTGATTCCCTAGCTCTCCAACGCAAACGGCGCGACAGCCCCGGTAGGGGACTGCCGCGCCGCGCGTCAGGCTGGAATTCAGGAAACGGTGATCGAGTCGATGACGACCGGCTCGGTCGGGCGGTCACCGCGGTCGGTGGCGGTGGTCGCGATGGCGTCGACAACCTTCTGCGACGCCTCGTCGACGACCTCACCGAAGATGGTGTGGCGACGGTTCAGGTGCGGCGTCGGGCCGACGGTGATGAAGAACTGCGAGCCGTTGGTGCCCGGGCCGGCGTTGGCCATGGCCAGCAGGTAGGGCTTGTCGAACTGCAGTTCAGGGTGGAACTCGTCGGCGAACTGGTAGCCCGGGCCGCCGCGGCCGGTGCCGGTCGGGTCGCCGCCCTGGATCATGAAGCCGTCGATGACGCGGTGGAAGATGGCGCCGTCGTAGAACGGGCCGGAGGTGCCGCCCGAGGCGTTCTCGGTGGAGTAATCCTTGGTGCCCTGGGCCAGACCAACGAAGTTGGCGACGGTCTTGGGCGCGTGGTTACCGAACAAAGCAATCTTGATGTCGCCGCGGTTGGTGTGCAGCGTCGCGGTCGCAGTCTGAATGGGGCTCGTCACGGAAAGTCAGTCTGCCACTCACATTTAAGACCCCGAAGTCGCCCCCACCGAATAACGTGGAAGCCCTGGCGTAGAGCCCGGCCTCCGCTCGGGAGGTCTGCAGAAATCGTGTCCGGTAGAGAGGTTGGTTGATGAGCACTGTCACCGAGAACGTCCCCGAGGTCAGCCGCCCCAGCTCCGGTGCCCGCCTGGGTCGCGGGCTCAAGTACACCATCGTCGGGCCGCTGCTGATCCTGCGCGGGGTCCTCGGCCTGGGCGTCGGTTCGACCCTGGGGACTGCCCGTTGGGTGGGGCGTCGGTGCCACCGCAGCGAGGACACCGCGGGCGATCTCGCGCTTGTGGTGGAGTCGTCCGGATCCAAGCGGCGCCGGCCCCTGCTGATCGCCGGGGCGACCGTCGCAGTCCTGGCCCTCGGCGGCATCACGTTCTCGATCGTGCGGCGCTCGATGCAGCCGGAGCCCTCCCCGCTGCCCCCGAGCGTGGATGTGACGCCGCAGCCCTAATCTTCTGCGCCGACACTGAGCTTGTGTGTCAGATCCGGGCTGGATTTGGCACACAAGCTCATGTTCGTCGACTCAGTGATTCACCGCCGCGATCAGCGCATCGGGATCCGTCACGCTGACGCGCAGCTCACGCAGTGTCACCGGGAACCCGACGACTTTCGCCTTGACGGGCGGGTCGATCGTGATGGCCACGACGCCGTCCGACGAACCGTTGACGAGCCAGCGGCCGCGGAAACCGTGCACGCCCCACGAGGTGACGCGACCCTCCCAGCGACGGGCCTCCTTGATCGATGCCACCGGGATCTCGGCGGAGAAACCCCAACCCATGGCCACATGCAGCGCGCCGTCACGCACCTCCACCTTGCTGTGTTTGGGCCCGACCCGGAACGGCACCGACAGCGGCACCATCCACTTCGCGTAGCTGATCTCTGTCGTCACGAGCCCAGCGTATGACGGCGCTGCTGAACGCCGGCACGAAAAAGCGGCCCCGATGACTCGGAACCGCTTTGCGTACTGCTGTGGATTTTTTGTGGAGCCTAGGAGATTCGAACTCCTGACATCTGCCTTGCAAAGGCAGCGCTCTACCAACTGAGCTAAGGCCCCTCGATGGTGTCCGATTGAAGTGAATGCCAGACCTCTGCGCCATGCTGGGTCCGCCATACGGTTACCGCGGCCACTCCAAGCAAGGCACCCAGCACCAGCAGAACCAATCTCACGGTGCACCCTTCCGGTGGGGGAGTCGGTGATACCGACTTCCGTGGGCCTAGGAGGACTCGAACCTCCGACCTCTTCGTTATCAGCGAAGCGCTCTAACCGCCTGAGCTATAGGCCCGAAAGTGGCCTTGCGGCCGAGCGATGAGATTACCGTATGGGTACCTCTGCGCCCAAAACGCGACGTCAGCCGCGGCCGCAGGCCTGCCGACTAGTCCCGGTCCGCCAGCGTCACCTCGACGCCGCCGACCAGATCCGTGGTCAGGTTGTAGACGAACGCCGCAGCCGTGGCCATGGCCGTCAGCAGCACGATGTTGACCAACCCGATGAGGGTGGCGCCGCCGAAAATCGTACTGGCAGAAACCAATTCACCACCGCTGCCGCCACCGCTGGTGAGCAGATCGCCGACGTTGCTGTTGAGCTTGCTCCACACACCCATGCCACCGAGGACGAGGTATAGGAACGCGACGGCGATCATCCAGACGAAGAACAACGCCACCGACAGCACCAGCGAGACCTTCAGCACACTCCACGGGTCGACGCGGCGCACCTGCATGCTGGCCCGCACCGGACCGTCCTGCCGGGCACCCGCGCGGCTGCGCGGCGCTCCCGAACGTGCCGGGGCCGGCGAGACCGTCGCGACGGTGCTGCGCGGCTCCCGCGGTTCGCCCGCGCGGCGCTGCGGCTGACGGGACAGATCCGGGATCTCGCTGGCGTACGCGGCGTCGGGCCGGGTTTCCGTCCGGACCGTCTCGGCCGTGCGGACCGGCTTCGGCGGCACATTGCCCTGCGGGGTCACCGCCGGCGACGATGACGGTGCCGCCGCCGGCACCGGGGGTACCGGCGGGGTGTCAGGAGTGACGGCCGGCGTGATGGTCGTCTCCGCATCGGACGGCGAACCGCCACCCAACGACGATGCCGATCCACTGCCGCTGACGAACCGGTTCAGCCGCTCGTCCAGGCTCTGCCCACCGGCCGCAGGGGCGTCCGCCTGAGCCCCGCTGCGCGTCCGCTGCCAGGGCGGGGTGTCGCCGCCCGGGTCGGCCGCATGGGCACCGCCACCCGATCCGGTGGCCGGCCCGTTGTTGCTCGCGGGTCCGTCACCGGTACGGGTGTATCCCGGCTCGTTCGGGGAACTCACCTGGCGGCTCCTTCAATCAGGGCGGCTGGGGACAGTCGCAGCACTACGTCTCGTCGGTCTCGGTCGCGGTGTCGACCTCGGTGTCGGTCTCGTCGCCACCTTCGGCCTCTTCGGCGTTGCGCGCGACGGCAATCAGTGTGTCGCCCTCACCCAGGTTCATCAACCGCACACCCTTGGTCTGCCGTCCGGCCTTGCGCACCTGACGTGCCGCGGTCCGGATGACACCACCGCCGGAAGTGATGGCGTACAGCTCGGTGTCGTCATCGACGATCAACGCACCGACCAGACTGCCACGCTTGGGGTCGTACTGGATCGTGAGGATGCCCTTGCCGCCGCGGCCTTGCGCCGTGTACTCGTCGATGGCCGTCCGCTTGGCGTAACCGCCCGACGTCGCGACCAACAGGTAGGTGTCCGGCACCACGACATTGAGCGACAGCAAACGGTCGTCCTCGTTGAACCGCATGCCCTGCACACCCGAGGTGGCGCGGCCCATCGGCCGCAGTGCCTCGTCGGTCGCGGAGAACCGGATGGACTGGCCCTTGGCGGACACCAGCAGCAGGTCCTCCTCGGCGGAGCACAGCACGGCACCGACGAGTTCGTCGCCGTCGCGCAGGTTGATCGCGACGATGCCGCCGGAGCGGTTCGAGTCGAAGTCGGCCAGCTTGGACTTCTTCACCAGACCGTTGCGGGTGGCGAGCACCAGGTAGGGCGCGTCCTCGTAGCTCTTGATCTGGATGACCTGGGCGATGCGCTCCTCCGGCTGGAAGGCCAGCAGGTTCGCCACGTGCTGGCCGCGCGCGGTCCGCGAGGCCTCGGGCAGGTCGTACGCCTTGGCCCGGTACACCCGGCCCTGCGTCGTGAAGAACAGGATCCAGTCGTGCGTGGAGCACACGAAGAAGTGGTTGACGATGTCGTCCTGCTTGAGCCCGGCGCCCTGCACGCCCTTACCGCCACGCTTCTGGCTGCGGTAGAGGTCGGTCTTGGTGCGCTTGGCGTAGCCGGTCTCGGTGATGGTGACGACGACGTCCTCGCGCTGGATCAGGTCCTCGTCGGTGACGTCGCCGTCGGCCGCGATGATCCGGGTACGACGGTCGTCGCCGTACTTGTCGGCGAGCTCCTTGAGCTCGTCGCGGACGATGGCGCGCTGCCGCTCGGGCTTGGCCAGGATGTCCTCGAGGTCGGCGATCTCGGCCTCGATCTTGGCGAGGTCGTCGATGATGCGCTGACGTTCCAGGGCGGCCAGACGACGCAGCTGCATGTCGAGGATGGCCTGGGCCTGGATCTCGTCGACGTCGAGCAGCTCCATCAAGCCGGCCCGGGCGGCGTCGGCATTGGCCGACGCGCGGATCAGCGCGATGACTTCATCAAGTGCGTCAAGGGCTTTCACCAAACCGCGCAAGATGTGGGCGCGCTCGTTGGCCTTGCGCAACCGGTACCGCGTGCGGCGGATGATGACGTCGAGCTGATGGGCGACGTAGTACCGGATCATCTGGTCCAGCCGCAGGGTGCGCGGCACGCCGTCGACGATCGACAGCATGTTGGCACCGAAGCTGGTCTGCAGCTGGGTGTGCTTGTAGAGGTTGTTCAGCACCACCTTGGCGACGGCGTCGCGCTTGAGGTCGACGACGATCCGCAGACCCACACGGTCACTGGACTGGTCCTCGATGTTCGAGATGCCGCCGATCTTGCCGTCGCGCACCTGCTCGGCGATCGAGGTGATGAAGTTGTCGTGGTTGACCTGGTACGGCAGCTCGGTGATGACGAGTGAGGTGCGGCCCTTGGCGTCTTCCTCGATCTCGACGACGCCGCGCATGCGGATGGAGCCGCGACCGGTCTTGTAGGTGTCGGAGATGCCCTGGGATCCGACGATCAGGCCGTGAGTCGGGAAGTCCGGGCCCTTGACCCGCTCCATCACCGCTTCGAGGGTGGTCTCCTCGTCGGCCTCGTGGTTCTCCAGGCACCAGTACACGGCCTCGGCGAGTTCGCGGAGGTTGTGCGGCGGGATGTTGGTGGCCATACCGACGGCGATACCGCCGGAGCCGTTGGCCAGCAGGTTGGGGAACCGGCTGGGGAGGACGGTCGGCTCTTGCACGCGGCCGTCGTAGTTGGGGATGAAATCGACTGTCTCCTCGTCGATTTCACGCAGCATCTCCATGGCCAGCGGGGTGAGCCGGGCCTCGGTGTAACGCATGGCGGCCGCGGGGTCGTTACCCGGCGAGCCGAAGTTGCCCTGACCGTCGACCAACGGATAGCGCAGCGACCACGGCTGGGCCATGCGGACCAGGGTGTCGTAGATCGAGGCGTCACCGTGCGGGTGGTAGTTACCCATGGTCTCGGCGACCGAACGCGCCGACTTGGCGTGCGAGCGGTCCGGCCGGAACCCGGAGTCGTACATGGCGTAAAGCACGCGGCGGTGCACGGGCTTGAGGCCGTCGCGGACCTCGGGGAGGGCGCGGCCCACGATGACGCTCATGGCGTAATCGATGTAGCTGCGCTGCATCTCCTGCTGGATGTCGACCGGTTCGATCCGATCGCCTTCGGGAGGCAGGGTGTCGGTCATCGAATTCCTTCTGCGGATTGTTTCACGTTAAACATCGTTTTTTGACGGCCGAGCTGGGCCGGATTCGCCGCGTTTCGCGTGGGCGGATTGCTAAACATCAAGGAAGCGAACATCTTTCGCGTTCCGGGTGATGAAGCTGCGGCGCGCCTCGACGTCCTCGCCCATCAGGATCGAGAACAGTTCATCGGCGGCCGCGGCGTCGTCGAGGGTGACCTGGCGCAGCACCCGGATGGACGGATCCATGGTGGTCTCCCACAGCTCCTTGGCGTCCATCTCACCCAGACCCTTGTAGCGCTGGATGCCGTCGTCGGTGTTGATGCGCTTACCGGCCTTCTTGCCGGCCTCGAGCAGGCCGTCGCGCTCACGGTCCGAGTAGGCGAACTCCGGTTCGCTGCGTTGCCATTTCAGCTTGTACAGCGGCGGCTGCGCCAGGAAGATGTGGCCGTTTTCCACCAGCGGCTTCATGAACCGGAACAGCAGCGTCAGCAGCAGCGTCGAGATGTGCTGACCGTCGACGTCGGCGTCGGCCATCAGCACGATCTTGTGATACCGCAGCTTGGAGATGTCGAACTCGTCGTGGATACCGGTGCCCAGGGCCGTGATGATGGCCTGGACCTCGTTGTTCTTCAGCACGCGATCGATACGCGCCTTCTCGACGTTGATGATCTTGCCGCGCAGCGGCAGGATCGCCTGGAACATCGAGTCCCGGCCGCTCTTGGCCGAGCCACCGGCCGAATCGCCCTCCACCACATACAGTTCCGACTTCGTCGGGTCGGTGGAGCGGCAGTCGGCCAGCTTGCCGGGCAGACCCCCGATGTCGGTCGCGCTCTTGCGCCGCACCAGCTCCCGCGCCTTCCGCGCGGCGACGCGGGCCTGCGCCGACGAAACCGCTTTGTTGACAACCGTTTTGGCCTCGGCCGGGTTGGCCTCGAACCAGTGGGTCAGCTGCTCGTTACAGATCTTCTGCACGAACGACTTGACCTCGGTGTTGCCCAGCTTGGTCTTGGTCTGGCCCTCGAACTGGGGCTGCCGGACCTTCACCGAGACGACGGCCGCCAGGCCTTCACGAATGTCGTCACCGGTGAGGTTGGCTTCCTTCTCCTTCAGCAGCTTCTTGTCGCGCGCGTACTTGTTGACCACCGTGGTCAGCGCGGCGCGGAAGCCTTCCTCGTGCGTACCACCCTCGTGCGTGTTGATGGTGTTGGCGAAGGTGTGCACCGACTCCGAGTAGCCGGCATTCCACTGCATCGCGATCTCGACCTCATGGCCGTCACCCTTGCCACCAAAATCGATGATGCTCTGCTGGATGGCGCTCTTGGTGCGGTTGATGTGCTTGACGAAGTCGACCAGACCGTCGGGGTAGTGGAAGGTCCGGTGCTTCACCTTCTGCGGCGCCGCCGCTTCGGCGGCCTGCTCCTCGGCGGACTTGGGCGCTTCGGCATGATCGCTGACGACCTCATCGACGACCGCGGCGGCGGCGACGCGCTCGTCGGTCAGCTCGATGGTGAGGCCCTTGTTCAGGAACGCCATCTCCTGCAGCCGGCGGGCGATGGTCTCGAAGTCGTAGACCGTGGTCTCGAAGATGTCCGGGTCGGCCCAGAAGCGGATGATGGTACCGGTCTTCTTGGACGGCTCGCCCTTGCGCAGCGTGCCAGGGACGGACTTGTCATAGGTCTGGTGCCACTCGAAGCCGTCCTTGTGGATGTCGGCCTCGAGCCGCGTCGACAGGGCGTTGACCACGGAGACACCGACGCCGTGCAGACCACCGGAGACCTGGTAGGCGCCTTCCTCGAACTTGCCGCCGGCGTGCAGCACCGTCATGACGACGTCGACGGTCGGGATACCGGTGGCGTGCATCGCGACGGGGATACCGCGGCCGTCGTCGGTGACCTGGACGCCACCGTCCTCGAGGATGCGGACGTCGACCTTGGTCGCGAAACCGGCCATCGCCTCGTCGACCGCGTTGTCCACAACTTCCCAGATCAGGTGGTGCAGACCGCGCTCCCCGGTGGAGCCGATGTACATACCGGGACGCTTGCGGACCGCTTCCAGACCTTCGAGGACCTTGATCGAATCGGCACCGTACTCAGCCGGCGCATCCTTCTTTTGGGCAGCCACGTCGAACGCGTCTCCTTGGGGTTCGAGGGGGCGGTGAGGACACCGCTCTCAGATCTGTCGACAGTCTACCGGTAGGTACGGACGGCACTGACTTTCTGACAGCGTTTTGACACGTCTGTTCGCGCCGTGCGGGGAATTTCTCGGGTGATGTCGCGTCCGGACGCTCCAGGGGCGTCATCTGAGACTCATCGGCGCGCTGAGCGACGCCCAAATTTGGCGTCAGCCGAAGGTGTCGCGCGGTCCGCGGGCACCGAAATTCCGCGGGCCCTTCTGCCACGTCGGACCCGACGGACCCAGGATCTTCAGCGACGTGACGACGCCGTCGCCGACGGATGCGGCGATCTTCGCCAAAATCTGCGACTGCACCATCCGCAGCTGCGTCGCCCAGGCCGTGGATTCGGCCGTCACCGTGAGAACGCCCTCGCGCAGCGACGTGGGGGAGGCGTGCTCGGCGATCTGGTCGCCGACGACCGTCGACCACTGGCCGAACACCGATCCTTCGGCCATCCGGCCCGACCAGCCGCGGCTGCGGGCCAGGTCCATGGTCGCCGAACCCAGCAACTGCGGATCCCGGCGATCGGGCCCGGGTCCGGACCAGGTGCGCCGACCACCGCCGCGGCGGGTTTTCGAGACCGGCGCACTACGGCCGCGACCGACATCTTTTCCTTGGCTGCGGGCCGCACCGCGGGCTTCCTCCAGCGTGCGGCGCACCAGATCCATGCCCTTGAGATGGGCGAGATGTGGTGGCGGGAAAGCACTTTCGGGCATGTCCGGTTTCTGAGGCTCTTCACTCACGAGTCCACCACCGAAATCCGTCCGCCGTCGTCGTCACGCATCACCACATTGACCCGGGTGCCGTCCCAGTCCTGGGGAATGTCGTCGGGCACCGCCGCGGTGACCAAAACCTGCTCAGCCGATTGTGCCACGTCGGCGAGTGCTCGCCGGCGTGCCGAATCGAGTTCGGCGAACACGTCATCGAGGAGCAGCACCGGGTCGGTGCCGTCGGTCCGCAGTAGTTCGTAGGCACCGAGGCGCAGCGCCAGCGCCATCGACCACGATTCGCCGTGGCTGGCAAAACCTTTCGCCAGCTGGTCGCCGAGGCGCAGCTCGAGGTCGTCGCGGTGCGGCCCGACCAGGCACACCCCGCGCTCGAGTTCGGCGGACCGGCGGCGGGCGAGTTCGTCGAGCAGGGCGCTCTGGTAGGCCGCGACGTCGACGGATCCGGTGCCGGCCTGTTCTTCGACGGCCTCGACCGAACTGCGGTAGCGGACGGATGCGGGCCGCGACGCGGGTGCCAGCAGGTGATAGGCCTTGGTGATCTCCGGGTGCAATTCGTTGATCAGGTTCACCCGCGCGGCGATCAGCTCGGCACCGTGGCTGGCCAGATGACCGTCCCACACGTCGAGGGTCTCGAGCGCGCCGGCATCCGCACCCCGAAAACGGCTGGCGCCCGCGGATTTCAGGAGCGCGGTGCGCTGCCGCACCACTTTTTCGTAATCCGCCCGCACCCCACCCAGCCGGGGACGGCGGGTGCTCGCGAGTTCATCGAGGTAGCGCCGGCGCTCCCCGGGATCGCCGCGGACCAACGACAAGTCCTCCGGCGCGAACAACACCGCCCGCAGGGCGCCGAGAATTTCGCGCGCGGACCGGACCGGGGAGCGGTTCAGCCGGGCCTTGTTGGCCCGGCCGGCCGTGATGTCGAGATCCACCGCCAGCTCACGGCCGTCGTTGACGACGATGGTGGAGACGACGGCACGCTCACATCCGGACCGGATGAGCGGGGCGTCCGAGGCGACGCGGTGAGACCCGAGCGTGGCCGTATACCACAGGGCCTCAACGATATTGGTCTTTCCGAAGCCGTTCTGGCCGACGAACACGGTCCGACCCGGTGCCAATTCCAGGTCGAGCCGCGGCCACGACCGGAAGTCGGTCAGACTGAGCTGTCGAACAAACACCTAGCCGGACTTACTGACCCTCTGGACGGCGTGGCCACCGAACTGGTTACGAAGTGCCGCAACGGCTTTCATGGTCGGGGAGTCGTCCTGCCGGGACAGGAACCGGGCGAACAGCGAGGCTGCGATGCTCGGTACCGGCACCCGCAGCCGGATGGCCTCCTCGACCGTCCACCGGCCTTCACCGGAATCCTCGGTGTAGCCGCTGATGTCGGCCAGCTGGGGATCTTCCTTCAGTGCCTTGGCCAGCAGCTGCTGCAGCCACGACCGCACGACGGTGCCGTTGGTCCAGGCCTGGTAGACCGCCTGCGGGTCCTTGATCAGGTCCGACGCGGCAAGCATCTCGTAACCCTCGCCGTAGGCGGTCATCAGCGCGTACTCCACGCCGTTGTGCACCATCTTGGCGAAGTGGCCGGCGCCGACCGGACCGGCGTGGACGAAGCCGTCCGCGAGATCTCCCTCGGGCCGCAGCGTCTCGAAGATCGGCATGACGCGGGCGACGTCCTCGTCACTACCGCCCACCATCAGGCCATAGCCTTCGGTCAGGCCCCAGACGCCACCGGAAACCCCGGCGTCGATGAATCCGATTCCCTTGTCCGCCAACAGCTTTGCATGCACGCCGTCTTCGGTGTAGCGGGAGTTGCCGCCGTCGATCACCAGGTCGCCGGAGCTGAGCACGTTCGCGAGATCCTCGATGGTCTCCCGCGTGATCTCACCCGAGGGCACCATGACCCACACCACGCGCGGGGCCTCGAGCTGCTCGGCGAGCGCGGCGAGCGACGGTACGTCGCTGACTTCCGGCCGCGGGTCGTATCCGATGACTTCGTGGCCGCCACCGCGCAGACGCTCGCGCATGTTGAAGCCCATTTTTCCGAGGCCGATCAACCCCAGTTGCATCAGTGCTTCCTCCGCTGTCGTGTTCCGGTCAGCCCGGCAGGCGCACCGGCATCAGCAGGTACACATAGTCGGTGTCCCCGGCGGGGAACGGACCGGATCCCGAGTACTGATTCTCCCCGGCGGGACGCAACACTGCAGGCTTGCTGGGCGTCGTGAACCCGAACGTCACACGATCGGCATGCAAAGAACCCAGGCCGTCGGTGAGGTAGGTCGGGTTGAACGCGATGGTCAACGGCTCGCCGTAGAACTCGACCGGCAGGTCTTCCTCGGCGCGACCGACGTCGTCGGCACCGGCCGACAGGCGCAGGATGTCGTCGGCGAACTCCATGCGGACCTGGGCGCCACGATCGGCGACCAGCGCGACACGCTTGATCGCCTCGGCGAGCTCGGCGACACCGATGGTGGCCACCGCGGTGTGCTCCGCCGGCAGCAGCTGGCGGAATTTCGGGAACTCGGCGTCGAGCAGGCGCGTGGTGGTGCGCTTGCCATTGCTCCGGATACCCAGCATTCCGTCCTTGCCGACAGCCTGACCGGCACCGAGCGACAGGTGCACCTCGGTGCCGTCGGCTCCCGACTTGGCGGACTCGGCCAGCGTCTTCGCCGGAACCAGCACGGCCGCTTCGAGATCCGGCACCGCCGAGTTCCAGGTCAGTTCGCGCACCGCGAGCCGGAACCGGTCGGTGGCAGCCAGCACGACCTTCTCGCCCGAGATCTCGACGCGCACACCAGTCAACATCGGCAGGGTGTCGTCGCGGCCGGCGGCGACCGCCACCTGACCGATGGCCTCGGCGAAGACGTTGGCGGGCACGATGCCGGTCTCATCCGGCAGCGCCGGCAGCGCCGGGTAGTCCTCGACCGCCATGGTCGGCAGGGAGAAGCGGGCGCTACCGCAGCTCAGCGCCACGCGGGTGCCTTCGACGCTGAGTTCCACCGGCTTGGCCGGCAGTGCGCGGGTGATGTCCGAGAGCAGCTTGCCCGAAACCAAAACACTGCCAGGAGACGCGATTTCAGCCGCCACGCGCACCTCGGCCGACACCTCGTAGTCGTATCCGGAGATGGTCAGACCGTCGTCGGAGCCAGTCAGCAGCACACCGGCCAGGACCGGGTTCAACGGCCGGGACGGCAGGATCCGGGCCACCCAGGCCACGGCGTCGGCGAAGTCTTCCCGAACGAGACGGAACTTCAAATCGGTCAGACCGGCTGTCGTCGCCACGTCCATAGCGTCCCTTCGCTGTTACCCCACCACGCTTACCTGCCGGATCCCGCCGTGAGGCGTGAACAACACGCATCGGCGTTGGTTCCGGCTATCGAAGAACACCGTAGAGCGTTCCGCGTGAAGTTGAAAGCTAAACGATCAGCCCGCACAGCCTGTGACGACCCCCGGAATCCCGTCGGGATCCGGTTGTCCACGGGGAGTTTCCCCAACGGACTGCTTTTAGAAGAAGATCCATAGGGATCTAAAGGTATTAGTAATAGGGGTTGTGCACGCTGTGGATGGATCCACGGAGTTGCTGGTCCGGGCCTCAGCGGCGGGATCCCGCCCTGTGCGCAGACTGTGCACGCGGCGTTAATCCAATCCTTGTATTTGTGGAGCGATCCGGCCATGTGGATTGTTCTGAGCAGAATCCCAGGGTTTATCCCATGTAGTACACAGCGCTGTGCACACCCCGTCGTGTGGCTGGAGGTGCTAGTGATGCCAAAAAAAATCTTTTTGAGATTCGGGTCGTAGGGGCACAAATCACGCTGGATCCGGGGATCTGGGGCTCGGGTACCCCACTCACGGCCCGCTAAAACAACACCGGCCCCCAGGCGATCACGCCTGCGGGGCCGGTGCCGAAGAAGACAGATTCAGTGCTTGGACCGCTGCCGGATCCGGGTGGTGAGTTCCTTGACGTGATCGAAAACCTCACGCCGCGAGGCCATTTCCTTCTTGATCTTGCGTTCGGCGTACATCACGGTGGTGTGGTCGCGGCCGAAGGCCTGCCCGATCCGCGGCAACGACAGGTCCGTGAGCTCCCGGCACAGATACATGGCGATCTGCCGGGACAGGGCGACGGCGCGGGTCTTACCGGGGCCGCGGAGCTCCTCCACGGTGGTCTCGAAGTACTCGGCCGTGGCCGCCATGATCGTGGCGATGCTGATCTGAGTGGTGCCGGCGTCAGCGATGAGATCTCGCAGCACGATCTCGGCCAGCGACTTGTCGATCATCGTCTTGTTCAGCGACGCGAACGCCGTCACGCGGATCAACGCACCCTCGAGCTCGCGGATGTTGCGATCGATGCGGCTGGCGATGAGCTCGAGTACGTCGTCCGGCACATCCAGGCGATCCATCTGCGCCTTCTTGCGCAGGATCGCGATGCGGGTCTCCAGCTCGGGCGGCTGAACGTCGGTGATCAGACCCCATTCGAACCGGGTCCGCAGCCGGTCTTCCAGCGTCGCAAGCTGTTTCGGCGGCCGGTCCGACGAGATGACGATCTGCTTGTTCGCGTTGTGCAGCGTGTTGAAGGTGTGGAAGAACTCTTCCTGAGTGCTTTCCTTGCCTTCGATGAACTGGATGTCGTCGACCAGCAGGACGTCGATGTCGCGGAAGCTGCGTTTGAACGACGCGGTCCGGTCGTCCCGCAGCGAGTTGATGAAGTCGTTGGTGAACTGCTCGGTCGAGACGTACTTGACCCGCATGCCGGGGAACAGCTTCTGCGCGTAATTGCCCGCCGCGTGCAGCAGGTGCGTCTTGCCCAGACCTGATTCACCCCAGATGAACAGCGGGTTGTAGGCGCGGGCCGGCGCCTCGGCGATCGCCAGTGTCGCGGCGTGCGCGAACCGGTTGGAGGCGCCGATGACAAAGGTGTCGAAGGTGTAGCGCCGGTTGAGGCTCAGATCGGCCGATTCGTCGGCGGGCGGCCGGTTGAAGTACCGGGGCCAGGTCTCTTCGGCGCCGGGCAGCTCGTCGGCGTCGTCGTCCAAGTCGTCGGCGACGGCGGCTGGTTCGGGTTCGGGCGTGTCGGCTTCGGGGGCTTCCGCGGCCACCGGCCGGTCATCGGTCTCCGGGACCGCGATGCGGACACCGAGATCGACGCGTTGTCCGAGGTGCCGGCTCAGCGCGGCGATGATCGGTTCGCGCAGGTGCCGTTCGATCTCGTTCTGCACGAACTGCGTGGGCACCGACAGCAACGCGAAACCCTCGGTCAGCACCAGCGGCTGAACCATGCGCAACCAGGCCCGTTGTTGGGCGGTCAGCGTCGTGGTGCCGCCGAGGTCACCGTTGAGTTCGGCGACCACGCTTTTCCAGATGTCGGTGAACGATGCACTGGGGTTAGCGGTCAACGACTACTACCCCCTCGCAACCGCCTGACCGGCGGCTCAATAAAACGACGACAATCTGTCCACATAGTTATCCACAGACTGTGGACAAAGTAGGAGAGTGCCGTCGTGCTCGTGTTTTGCATGCAGGAAGCCCGCGCGCTGAGGCTCGTCACAGGAACGTCTGTGGGCTCGTAGCGTCGGGACCTCTCTGGCTTGTTGTCTGGCGCCGTCGTGCAACGGCATTGGCAGAAGCTAACAAGTTTTCGGTTCGTCCGCCAACCGTTCGGCAACATTGGTTCGAGGTTCTTGGGCGTGTCGGCTTGCCACGTTGCGAGTGGGACAACTGTGACGAACTCATGTGCGATCCGCCTCGCTTCTCGCTACGAAGCGGTAACGGTTGCTGACGTGGGACAGCGAGGTTTGACCCGGAGAATTCAGATCAGTACCCTCGAACAGTCGCCCACACGTGGTGATACGGCTGCGACCGGGGAAGTTCTGCCACGAACTTCGATCGGTACCGCGCCGGCTAGCAAGCAAGATGCGTGCGCTTACCAGCGACGACCGTGCCCACCGGCATGACTCGTTCATGTCGGTGGGCGAGTGCGGGCGTCACATAGTTGAGGAGATACAGCCGTGGCCAAGGGCAAGCGGACTTTCCAGCCGAACAACCGCCGTCGGGCTCGTGTGCACGGCTTCCGTCTGCGTATGCGGACCCGTGCCGGCCGCGCCATCGTGTCGGCACGTCGCGGCAAGGGCCGTCGCTCTCTCACTGCGTGACCTGACGCAGGATCGAAGCACCGTGCTTCCGGCTCGTAACCGGATGACGCGCTCGACAGACTTTCGAGTCACCGTGAGCCGCGGTGTGCGCTCGGCGCAACGGGATCTCGTGGTGCACTCATTGGCACCACGAGATTTTGGCGATGCCGGGTCAAACACCGAGCAGGCGCCGAAAGTCGGTCTCGTCGTAGGTAAATCGGTCGGCAACGCCGTCCAGCGACACCGGGTGTCCCGTCAGCTCCGTCATGCCAGCAGGGACCTGCTGGCCGAGCTGCAGTCCGGTGAGCTGCTGGTGATCCGGGCCCTGCCCGGCAGTCGCGAAGCTGCCACCGCCACGCTGCAGGACGAACTGCGAGTCGCAGTGCAGCGCGCTCACGCGAAGTCCGGATCCCGGCCATGAGTCAGCGGCTGGCCCGCGGGCTGATCTTTCTCATCGAGCTGTACCGCAACATGGTGTCGCCGATGCGTCTGCCCAGCTGCCGGTTCAGCCCCACCTGTAGCCAGTACGCCGTCGAGGCACTCACCGAACACGGATTGTTCCGTGGTTGTTGGCTGACGACAGTCCGGCTGGCCAAGTGTGGCCCGTGGCATGACGGGGGATGGGACCCCATTCCCGAAAGACGGTCCGCGGCAACCGCCGCGCAGTCAAGGAGCGATTCGCTTGTCTTTTAACTGGTTCAGTCTGGACTACATCTATTACCCGGTATCCGGGATCATGTGGCTCTGGTACAAGCTTTTCGGCGCGATCCTGGGTGCGGAGAACTTCTTCGCCTGGGGCCTGTCGGTGATGTTCCTGGTGTTCACCCTGCGTGCCATCCTGTACCGGCCGTTCGTCCGCCAGATCGAGACCACCCGGCAGATGCAGGAACTGCAGCCCCAGATCAAGGAACTGCAGAAGAAGTACGGCAAGGACCGTCAGCGGCTCGCACTCGAGATGCAGAAGCTGCAGAGCGAACACGGTTTCAACCCGCTCCTGGGCTGTCTGCCGATGCTGGCGCAGATTCCGGTGTTCCTGGGCCTGTTCCACGTGCTGCGCTCGTTCAACCGCACGGAGGGCGCCGGGATGGGCATCGGTGCCCAGGCGCTGTCCATCGAGCAGAACCGGTCGATCGGCAACTACTTCTTCAGCGCCACCGACGTCAGCCACTTCCTGAACACCGACCTGTTCGGTGCGCCGTTGGGCGCCACCATGATTCAGACCGGTGAGAGCCTCAAGGCGTTCGCGCACTTCGATCGCATGTCGGTGATCCTTGTCGGCATTCCGCTGATGATCGTCTCGGGTATCGCGACCCACATGAACAGCCGCGCGTCGGTGGCCCGGCAGAGCCTGGAAGCCCAGCAGAACCCGCAGACCCAGCTGATGAACAAGCTGGCGCTGTACGTGTTCCCGTTGGGTGTCGTGGTGTCCGGCCCGTTCCTGCCGATCGCCATTCTCATGTACTGGGTGGCCAACAACATCTGGACCTACGGCCAGCAGCACGTGGTGTTCAACCGGATCGAGAAGCGTGAGGCGGAGGAGAAGGAACAGGCGATCGCACGCCGTTCTGCCAATGCCCCGGCACCCGGTGTGAAGCCGAACCGGTCCAAGAAGGGCAATCCGCCGGCTGCCCCGGCGAGCTCGGGTACCGACGTCGAACAGACCGGAACAGAGCTCGACGGCACGGAATCCGGTGCGGCCGGGTCCAAGCCGGCGCCGGGCGCCAAGCCCAACAAGAAGAAGCGTTGACCGGTCAGAGGGTAAAGACCCTGAGCCACGGCCGGTGCAAGAGGGAGAAGGCAGGGATATGACAGACACAGAAACGCAGGCGGAGGCCCCGGCGACGGCCGAGGCCGCTCCTGCAAGCAAGAACGACGATCTCGAGGAACGACTGGTCGCCGAAGGCGAGATCGCCGGTGACTACCTCGAGGAACTCCTCGATCTGCTGGACTTCGATGGTGACATCGATCTGGACGTCGAAGGCGACCGTGCGGTCGTCAGCATCGACGGCGGCAACGATCTGAGCAAGCTCGTGGGACGCAAGGGCGAGGTGCTGGACGCGCTTCAGGAGCTGACCCGGCTGGCAGTGCACCAGAAGACCGGCGAACGCAGCCGGTTGATGCTGGACATCGCCCGGTGGCGTCGCCAGCGTCGTGATGAACTGGCCGCGCTGGGCAAGAAGGTGGCCGAGCGGGTGCTGGCGTCGGGTGAGCGCGAAGAGCTGTCGCCGATGACGCCGTTCGAGCGCAAGATCGTGCACGACGCCGTGGCGGCCGTGGACGGCGTCCACAGCGAGAGCGAGGGCGTTGAGCCGTCGCGCCGGGTGGTTGTTCTGCTCGATTGAGCACCTTAATTACATCGATGTTGTTCGTCGGCGGCGAGCTGGCGGGGAAAGTGGAGGCCGTTTCACGTGAAACATGGTGAAGCCCCATCCCCACCGGCCGCCGCCGTCGACGTTTTCGGTGACCGGGCCGAGCTTGCGCACCGTTACGCCGAGATCCTCGCCGGCGACGGAATCGAGCGCGGACTGATCGGCCCGTCGGAAGTGGGCCGGTTGTGGGACCGTCACGTGATGAATTGCGCCGCTATAGGTGAGTTGGTCTCCAGCGGCGAACGAATCGGCGATATCGGCAGTGGAGCCGGGCTCCCGGGCATCCCATTGGCGTTGGCGCGGCCCGATGTTCACGTGGTCCTGATCGAGCCGCTGCTGCGCCGCGCAGACTTCCTCCGGGAGGTTGTCACCGAGCTCGGCATCGACGTCACCGTGATTCGGGGCCGCGCCGAGGAGCGCGCGGTCCGGGCGGAGGCAGGAGAGCTCGACGTCGTCACCTCGCGAGCGGTGGCCGCCCTCGACAAACTGGCGAAGTGGAGCCTGCCGCTTCTCAAAGTCGACGGACGGATGCTGGCTCTCAAGGGGGAGCGAGCGGCCGATGAGATCGTCGAACATCGTCGGGCACTCAACTCACTCGGTGCTGTGGACGTAAGGGTGGTGAAATGTGGCGTGAACTATTTGACTCCGCCCGCAACCGTGGTCGTGGCGAAGCGCGGAGCCAAGCGCGCGGCAACCGGCCGACCGGCCAAGAACCGGCGATGACATCGCCGGCCCGGGGGAGCGACAAGTCCGCCGAGGTTTTGACAGCGGCCGACCCGGCCGCCACATCAGGAAAGGCAGTGAGCGATGCCAGGGGCGAGCGTAGCGACGGGGAGTCTGATGTTTCACGTGAAACGTGGCCAAGCGTGACGATGGATACGCCGATCGGGGCGGAAGCCGAACGCGCGGTCCAGATCCTGCACGGCGCCAAGGGACAGCAGCTGCCGCGGCCGACGCATCAGCGGGTGTTCACCATCGCCAACCAGAAGGGCGGGGTCGGTAAGACCACCACCGCGGTCAACATGGCCGCGGCCCTGGCCCTGCAGGGACTCAATGTTCTGGTCATCGATCTGGACCCCCAGGGCAACGCCAGCACCGCGCTGGGCATCGAACACCGGCCGGGCACCGCGTCGTCGTACGAGGTGCTGATCGGGGAGATCACCCTGGAGAGCGCACTGCAGCGGAGCCCGCACAACGAGCGCCTGTACTGCGTCCCGGCGACCATCGACCTGGCCGGCGCCGAGATCGAATTGGTCAGCATGGTGGCACGTGAAACCCGGCTGCGGAACGCCCTCGCGACGCTCAAAGACCACAACTTCGACTACGTCTTCATCGACTGCCCGCCCTCGTTGGGTCTGCTGACCATCAACGCACTCGTGGCGGCGCCCGAGGTGCTGATCCCGATCCAGTGCGAGTACTACGCCCTGGAGGGCGTGGGTCAGCTGCTGCGCAATATCGAGATGGTCAAGGCGCACCTCAACCCCCAGTTGGATGTCACGACAGTCGTCCTGACGATGTACGACGGCCGCACCAAACTCGCCGACCAGGTCGCGATGGACGTCCGAGACCACTTTGGCGATAAGGTTTTGCGGACCGTCATCCCACGCAGCGTCAAGGTTTCCGAGGCACCGGGATACGGCATGACGATCCTGGATTACGACCCGGGATCACGTGGAGCAATGAGCTATCTGGACGCCAGCCGTGAACTCGCCCAGCGTGGCGAGTCGGGAGTGAGGAAGTAACGATGTCGCAGCCGAAGAAGCGCAGCGGACTCGGACGGGGGCTGGCGGCACTCATCCCGACCGGTGCACCCGAGGACGGGCAGCAGGACACCTCGCTGCGAATGGGGTCTGCGGCTGCAGACGTGTTGATCGGTGGCGGTCCGGCCGGTCCGGTCAATGGCGCGGTAGCCGCAGATTCGGCCGCGGCGGCCAGGGCCGAAGCCGAGGCGATCGGCGCGGTGTACCGCGAGATCGAGCCGTCGGCCATCCAGCCGAACCCGCGCCAGCCGCGCAGCGTCTTCGATGCGGATGCGCTCGCGGAACTGGTGCACTCCATCCGTGAGTTCGGGCTCATGCAGCCCATCGTGGTGCGCGAGCTGAGCCAGCCGTCCGGACCGCATCGCTACCAGCTGATCATGGGTGAGCGCCGGTGGCGCGCCTCGCAGGAAGCCGGCCTGACGGCGATCCCGGCGATCGTCCGCGAGACAGCGGACGACAACATGCTGCGCGATGCGTTGCTCGAGAACATCCACCGGGTCCAGCTGAACCCGCTCGAAGAGGCGTCGGCCTACCAGCAGCTGCTGGAGGAGTTCGACGTCACCCACGAGGAACTGGCGACCCGCATCGGCCGGTCGCGTCCGGTGATCACGAACATGATCCGGCTGCTGAAGCTGCCCATCGCGGTGCAGCGTCGCGTTGCCGCGGGCGTGTTGTCGGCCGGCCACGCCCGGGCGCTGCTCGCGCTCGAAGGGGGGCCGGAGAAGCAGGAGGAGCTCGCGGCCCGCATCGTGGCCGAGGGGCTGTCCGTGCGTGCCACCGAGGAAGCGGTCACGCTGGCCAACCGCGACGGTGACAAGCCGGCGCCGGCGCCCAAGCGCAAGCCGATCCAGATGCCCGGTCTGCAGGACGTGGCCGAGCAGCTGTCGACCGCGTTCGACACCAAGGTCACGGTGAGCCTGGGCAAGCGCAAGGGCAAAATCGTCGTCGAGTTCGGCTCGGTTGACGACCTCCAGCGCATCGTCGAACTGATGAAGACGGAACAGGGCTAACCGACCCAATTTTGGGTCTGCGACAACCCGACCAGGGACAAGGCCCCGTTACGTCACTGTGACGGTGATGTTCGGGGGAGTGTCGGACGGGGAGGGGATGCGCGATGTTTCACGTGGAACAGTTCAGCGTCCGGTCGACGTCGATCCCGACTGAACAAATCGAGTCGACGGTGCCGGCGTCTCTTATCCTGGTAGAGCAGCCTGATCCGATCGGGTGGACGACGGGAGTCTGGTGAGTTCACGAATCACGCCGCTGCGCCTCGAATCGTTCGAGCGGCTGCCGAAGCATGCGCGGCGTTGTGTCTTCTGGGAAGTCGATCCGTCGGCACTCGGGGACAGCGACCACCTCAGCGACCCGGAGTTCGAGAAGGAAGCATGGCTGTCGATGGTCATGCTCGAGTGGGGATCGTGCGGACAGCTGGCGGTCGCGTGCGACCCGGACCGTGCCGAGGACCCCAACGATGACGCGCCCTGTCTGGGCTATGCGTTCTATGCGCCGCCGCGCGCCGTGCCGCGGGCCGGGCGCTTTCCCACCGGGCCGGTCAGTCCCGACGCCGTCCTGCTGACGACGATCGGTGTCGACTGCCCCGACGACGGTGACGGACTGTCGCGCCACCTGATCGCCGCCGTCGTCGCCGATCTGGTTCGTCGTGGTGTACGCGCGTTGGAGGCGTTCGGCCGGACCACCGAGGTGGCCCGCCTCGGTGGGACACAGGCCTGTCCGGAGGAGCTGGCGGCGACGATCGAAGCGTTCGGCGAGTGCGCCGTCGATCAGTGCGTGATCGAAGCGGACTTCCTTCAGGACAACGGCTTCGAGATCGTGGCGCCGCACCCCTACTTCCCGCGACTGCGGCTGGAACTCGAACAGGGGCTCGGCTGGAAGGCGGACGTCGAGGCGGCGCTGGAGCGACTGCTGGAGAGCAGCGCCTTGCAACAGCCCGTCGGGGCGGTCACCAGCCCCGCGCTGTGGACGCCGCACACCGGTCGATAGGGGAGCGGGTTCCACGGTGAACACGCGTGCCTGACGCCTCGTCGAAGCCCGACGACTGCGGACTGCTCGACGTTGGCGACGGCAACCGGATGTACTGGGAGACCCGCGGCAATCCCGTCGGGGAGCCGGTTCTGATCGTCCACGGCGGCCCGGGCGCCGGCCGGTCCCGCAACGCACACAAACAGTTCGACCCGGAGCGCTTCCGCATCGTGGCGTTCGATCAACGTGGATGCGGTGACAGCGTGCCGAGCGCGGCGGACCCGTCGACCGACATGTCGTGCAATACCACCGCGCATCTGCTCGCCGATATGGAGGCGCTGCGCCGTCATCTCGGCATCGATCGCTGGCTGCTGTACGGCGGCTCGTGGGCGTCCACGTTGATCCTCGCCTATGCGCAACGGCACCCGGATCGCGTGCTCGGCATCGTGCTGATCGGCGTGACGATGACGCGGCCGCAGGAGGTCGACTGGCTGTACCGCGGACTGCGGCGCTTCCGTCCTGCCGAGTGGCAGCGGTTCCGTGACGGTGTGCCCGAGGGTGACCGGGACGGCAATCTGGTCGAGGCTTACCGCCGGTTGATGGAGCACCCGGACGCCGCTGTGCGTGAGCGGGCGGCGCAGGATTGGTGTGCGTGGGAAGACGCCGCGATAGCCCATGAGGCGTTGGGGAAGCCGGGTCAGTACTCGGCGAAGATCGATGCCGGCCGACTGGCCTTCGTTCGGATCTGCACGCACTACTTCGCCCACGCGGCATGGTTGGAGGAGGGTGAACTGCTGCGGGATGCGCACCGATTGGCCGGCATCCCCGGCGTGCTGATCCACGGTCGTCTCGACCTCTCCGCGCCCGTCCGGACGGCGTGGGAACTCGCGCAGGCATGGCCGGGCGCCGAGCTCCGGATCATCGAGGACTCGGGCCACACGGGCAGCCCGGCGATGGCGGCGGCGATTGCAGACGCTGTCGAACGGTTCACTCCACGGCGAAGATAGCGCGGCCGTTCCACGTGAAACATCGGCCACACCGACCAGAGTCCGCGGGGCTCCGACACCGGTACCGGCCGCCAGACAGGCAGCCGTCGGCCGCGCCCTCTGGCATCCACACCGGAGTCCTTGCGGTCACACGTGGGTCGCGGTGGCGCGCTGGAATCGCGCCGGTGCGGCGGGGCGGCCATGTAGGTATCGCCCGGAATCCACACCGGCGCGTTACGGCTGCCCGACGCGGAACCGGTATCGGCCAGACCAACCGAGCAGCACTGCGCGGCTCCTGTGTCCCGCCGGCCGAACGTCATCGCTCGACCGAGTCGGGACGCCGGAAGTGCGCGGCGCCCTGACGCCGCGCCGGCTTGTCTCTGATCGGAATCGGCGGCGTGGGCAAGACACGGCCAGCGGTCCACGTGGCTGTCGCGATGGTCGGTGGGTGGGTACGTCGGTCGCACATCGGCTGTCCATTCCGGCGCCGCCGGTGAAGCTCCCGAGCGCCGGCCCGACTGACCGAACCACTAGGCCGTTCCCCAACCGATACCCGGCTGCGATTGATCCGCGACACGAGACCCACGTCTGGTCGGGTACGCGTAGGCAGTCCGCACGTCCTCGGCGCGAGCGACCTCGGCGCCGCAATTGCGCGGTGCGGGATTGGGGGGCGCCGTTGCGTGCGCGGCGAAGCGGTGTTGCCAAGAGCACCGTTGGCGGGCGCTGCCCGGCCTGGGATCGGAACGGCGCGCCAGTGCGGGCAGGGGAGGAGGGGAAGCCGAATGCAGCACCCGACGCCTTCACACCCCAGCGAGTCGGCTACTGACCGTCCAGCAGTTGGACGATGCGTGCGCGGCGGAGATTCAGGTCGTCGATGCGGGCGTCCATCTCGGCCAGTGTCTGTCTGATGGCGGCGGCGATGGCTGGGCACATGTCGACCGCGCTGCCGTCGATGCAGGGCAGTAGTTGTCGAATGGTGCGTACGCCGAAACCGGTGTCGATCAGCATCCGGATGCGGCGCACATCTTCCACGGTGTCGGCGGGGTAGTCGCGGTAGCCGTTGGACCGGCGTCGCGGTGCGATCAGACCCTGCGCCTCGTAGTAGCGCAGCGACCTGACCGAACTGCCGGTTGCCGCCGCTACTTCACCGATGCGCACGCGAACTCCTCTCGGGTTGACCATGACGCTGATGTCAGGGTTTAACTTCGCCGCATGCCCAACGATTCCCTACTTTCCACGTCGACGGTCACCCGCGTCGGCTCCGGTCCCGCCCTGCTTCTCGCGCACGGAGCAGGTGGCGGTGTCGCACTGAATTTCGGCCAACTCATGGACGAGATGGCCGGCGAGCGAACGCTGATCGGCGTGGACTATCCGGGCTCGGGAGCCAGTCCGTTGACCGCGAGTTCCTACCGCGTCGACGATCTGGCTGACGCGATCGTCGACGCCGGGCGAGCGGCCGGCTTCGAGCGATTCCCCATCGTCGGCCTATCGCTGGGATCGGCGGTTGCCATCACCGCGGCACTCCGTCATCCCGAGGCCGTCAGCGCCTTGGTCCTGACGGTGGGCTTCGCGCACGCCGATCCGCAGTTGCGGTTGGTTGTCGATGTCTGGCGCTATCTGGCCGCGCACGACCGTGACGTCCTGGCGCGGTTCCTGACAGCAGTGTCGTCGCCGTCGGCGTTCGACGAGGCCGGCAATCTCGACGAGATTGTGGCGGACGTCCGCGCGAGCATCCCGCCCGGCAGTCCGCAGCAGGCTGCCCTGGCCGCCGAAATCGACCTCCGCGACCGCCTCGCGGAAGTCGCGATCCCGACGTTGGTCGTGGCGGCGGGTGTGGACCGCATCGTGCAGCCGTCCTCGACGCGCGCTCTGGCAGCGGGCATACCTGGCGCAGTCCTGATGGAATATCCAGACGCCGGTCACATCTTCACACCGGACGAGGGGCGGACATGGATCTCCGATATCCGGAAGTTTCTGCTGGCGCACCAGCTGTGACCGACAGGTGGCACTGGCGGGTGGCCGTGCTGTCTGCCGCCGCCTTCGTTTATCTCGCCGCGGAGATGTTTCCGGTCGGCGTCGTCCCGCAGATGGCCGACGGACTGCACACGACAGTGCCCGCTGCGGGGCTGTTGGTGGGCGTGTACGCGGTGGCTGCTGGTGTGGCAATCATCCCGGTGGCTCTGGCGACTCGTCGCGTCGAGCATCGCGTCATGCTGACTGCCGCCTTGGCTTCACTGTCGTTGTCGCAACTGCTGCTGGCCGTCGCACCGACGCCCGGGTGGGCAGTCTTCGCCCGGGTCGTCGGCGCGATCTTGCATGGTTCGGTGTGGTCCCTGGCTCCGGTGCTGGCCAGTGCTCTCGCACCCGCCGGCCGTGCGGGGCAGGCGACCGCGCTGGTGTTCGTCGGGGCGGCACTGGGGTTGGCCGGGGGATCCCCACTGACGACGCAGCTTTCCCTACTCATCGGGTGGAGAGCCGCGTCGCTGGTGCTGGCGGTGCTTGCCCTGATCTTGGCGGCGGCCATTGCCGTGCTGATTCCCCGCCATATCGGTCGTACCGTGACGGCGCCGACCGCAGGCCGAGCCGGTGAGCCGCACACCGTCGCGGCGGTCTGCGTACTGACGCTACTGGTGGTGACCGCCGCCTATGCCCCGTATTCGTTCATCACGGTGTTGGCCGGCGACATCGGGATCCCGGCCGCCGGGCTCCCGGTTCTGCTCCTGGGCTATGGCGGCGCCGCGCTGGCGGCGGTCGTCGTCGCCGGACGGGTGCTCGATCGTCACCGTTACGCCGTCGTGGTCGCGGCCCTGACGGGTCTGCTGATTGCGTTCGCGACGCTGAGCCTGGTTGGCTCGCGCGGGTTGTTCGTCGCGGCAGTTCTGTTGTGGGGAGCGGCCTTTGCGTGTTGGGCGATAGCGTCCCGGGGAGTGGTGGACTTCGGATCTGGCGTGGTTCACGCGTTGTGATCAACGAGTCATGGTGAACGC